>CAZKKD010000401.1:0-4036 GCA_964553265.1 uncultured Planctomycetales bacterium
CGGTGGCACGGCCATCTTGGCCGTGAAATCATGGGCTGGAAGCCCCTGCCACGGCGCACCGGTCGTCTTAACTGAACCGTATTGGTCCTAAGGCACGTCCCAGGAATCCACGGCAGGGAGGCAGGACACATGGGCGAACAGGTACGCATCGGGCTGATCGGGTGTGGCGGCATCGCCAACCGGCACGTGGAGTGGTTCCTGGCGCACCCGGACTGCCGCATCGCGGCGCTCTGCGACCGCAGCGCCGAGGCCATGGCCGGGAAGGCCAAGCAGGTGGCCGCGCTGCGGCCGGACGAACCCGCCCCGGCATTGCTGACGGACAGCGGGGCGCTGCTGGAACACGGCGACATTGACGCGGTGGCGGTGCTTCTGCCGCACGACCTGCATTACGAGGTGACGAAGGCCGCGCTCGAGGCGGGCAAGCACGTCCTGGTCGAGAAGCCGATGGTCGAGACGCCGGAAGAGGCGCGCAACCGGAACGCGGCAGCGGAAGCGCGGTCGCTGGTGCTCGGCATCGGCTACCAGCGCAGTACGATGCCGGAATACCTCTGCGTCAAGCAGATGATCGAGCGCGGCGAGCTGGGCCGGGTCCGCTTCGTGAGCGCCCACCTGGAGCAGTCGTGGGCAAAGCTCGCCCTCGGCGCCGACGGGACCGGGAGCTGGCGCACCGACGCGAAGCAGGCCGGCGGCGGGCAGCTCATGGACTGCGGCAGTCACACCATCGGCGCGCTGCTGCACGTGACGGGATTGACGCCGGAGGAGGTGTTTGCCTACATCGATACCTGCGGCCTGCCGGTGGACGTGAACACCTCCATTGCGGTCCGCTTCCGGGAAGAGGCGCAGGGCGCCATCTCC
This sequence comes from uncultured Planctomycetales bacterium, assembly GCA_964553265.1. Lineage (GTDB taxonomy): Bacteria > Planctomycetota > SZUA-567 > SZUA-567 > JAFGNG01 > CAZKKD01. The sequence goes on from CAZKKD010000401.1 coordinate 856, forward strand.
ATCGGCGGCTACGGGCACAGCGTGACCGAGGTGCTGCGGGTGGTGGGGGAGGAGAAGAGTGCGCGCATCTTCTTCCGCACGGTCCGCGAACAGAGCCTGGAGATCGATGGCGAGGTGGTGGACGCGCACGCGCGGGTGGCGCCGACGACGGTGGACGCGCAGTTCGTGGATGCCGTGCTCGGGCGCGCACGCATGGAGGCAAACGGCGACCTGGGACTCCGGGTCGCCCAGCTCACCACCGCCGCCTACCGCTCGGCAGAGGCGCACGCACCGATGGCGGTGGGGTGAAGTGCGAAAAAAGAAAAGTTTCTGAAGGACGCTTCCCCTGGAGGAAGGCCGCTGCCGAGGGCGACGGGATGCGGTGGCTGCCGTCGCCGCCGGGGACGTTATCCCGGGCCATGCAGGGGCGGGAGCGGCAAATTCACGACCTTTTCCGCAGGTAGTCCACAGGCGTTCCGCTTTGGCGGTGATTTGCGCCCGGAGAGGAAGCGCCGGCGGTCGCGGCCGGGGGGGATGGGAAATCAGCCAAACTGCCGAAGACCGAGCGGAAACGATGCACAGAGGCTTTTTTTCGCCTTGACGGCATCGCGTCCATGCGCCATAGTGCATTGCATGGTTCGGACGGCGCGTTCTGGTTGCGCTGCTCTGCCGTCCGCCACATCTGGGCACAGCAACGGCATTCGCATCCGCTCCGTCGTGCACGGGATCGTCGCGATGGGCGGGGTGATCGTTGTGTAGCGCGCGTTCGGCACGAGGGGGGTGGCCGTCACATGAATACAGCACAGAAGCAGGCGTCGATGCGTCGCCGCCGGGCGCGGGACCTGGCCAGCACGAAGTCTTCGGATACCGGCAGCAAGGCGTCCTCGTCGCGGCGGTCGCGCCGGCGATACCTGAGCGCCAGCAGCTACGCCGCCAGGGAGCCGCAGGCCTGGGACTTCCAGGCCGGGCCGGGCTTCATGGGGCACGTCTTCGACCAGCCGGTCTATTCCTGCCGCTGCATGCCGAACGAAGCGATTGATCTCCCCTTCCAGGACGGACAGCCCTTCACCTGCCTCATCAACGCCGCGGTCCACATCCAGGACAGCGCGTTTGTCACCCTGGCGCGGCACCTGTTGACGCGGAACATGCGCTTCGCCGTCTGCGCGGGCATCGAGAGCGATCGCCTGGCCGACCTCCTGAACGAACTCCTGGAGGAGGGCGAATACCACCAGGAGGGCCGCAGCGCCGCGGTGGCGAGCTACGACGACGAGCCGGTGGAGGAAGCGATGGAGTACTTCATCCTCCCGAGCGGCATTGCGCCCGCGAGCCTGGTGATCACCATCGGGGACGAGCCGGTCTTCCGCGCCGCGCTGAACGTGCTCGACCGCGTCGTCCGCCGCATGCAGACCGAACTGGTCTGAGCGGCCGCCACTGCGTCATCTCCGGTCGCGCGGGGTTTGCGGCCGGCATTCCTTCCGCTGTTTTCGCTCAACCTTCGCTGTGCCGGTTCCGGTGACTGGCTCGCCCTTCGGGCGACCGCCTGCGGGGGCGCAGGCGATCCAACCGCTTCGCAACCGGGGGCGGGAGGGCGATCCGTGCAGAGAAGCGCAGATCTGCTGCCTTTACGGAACAACGGGTTGTTGCGCCTATCCCCGAACACCTGAGCCCGAGGTGCCCGTTCCGGACACGGGCAGGCCATGCTGTCCGCACAAACGGGGAGGCCGACGAGCCATCGACTCGCCCCCGCTTTCGTGGGCGGGGGCGGATTGGAATTGGGGCCTGTTTGCGGTCAGGCTTCGCCTTCGTCGGGGTCGGCTTCGCACAGTCGGTCCATCAGACGATCGAGATGGGCCTCGCTGAAGCCGAGGGCGGCGCCGAGGGCGTGGGCGGCCTTGACGAGAGCGTCGGCGGCGGTGCGTTCCGCCTCGGTGGCGAAAGCGTCCGCGTCGCGCAGTTGGCCGATGCGCGGCTCCACCTGCTGTCGGAGGAGGCGCCAGTAGGCGTTTTCGGCGCGCCCGGCGCGGTCGGGGCCGAGATCGGCCTCGGCGCGGAAGGCGGCGAGCGCGGCGGCGTCCCGGAGGCCCGTGAGGGTGGGCGCCCCGGCCAGGTGACGGAGCGTGTCGATGAGGTGGCGTTCCAGCCGTGCGGCCGCGTCGGCGCGGTCGAGGGCGAGGCCGTAGCGGTCGGCTTCGGCCAGCACGGCGCGGGCCCGCGCGGCCGCCCCGGGGTCCCAGTCGCCTGCATCGATGAGCGCGATCACGGTCTTACGGAAGCGTTGGCCGAGGACGCTGGCGGCGGCGGCGGCCAGGACGGGCGGCGGCGCGACATCGTTGGCCGCGAGCGCCGCCAGGAGTGGCTGGAGCCGTTCGTAGCTCTCGGCGAAGACCCCGTCCATCTCGACCAGGCGGTCCGCCAGGAAGCGGTGGAGGAGCGTCTCCCGCGTTTCCGGGGGGAGATTCCGCACGGCGATGCCGCGTTCGGCCAGCCGCTCGGCCAGCAGGTCGGGCGACAGGGCCTGCCAGGCCGCGAGCGCCTTGGCCGCGCCGGCCGCGTCGTCGGCCCGGGCGACGAGGCAGGCGGCGTCGCGCTCGCCCGACCGGGCGGCCAGGAAGGCGCAGTGGACCGGGCCGGGCACGGCGCGGTCCTCGATGGTCAGCGTCCCTTCCAGGATCGCGAGCCCGTCGGGCTGCCGCCGGTCGGGGCGGGCGAACGCGACGTCGTAGGCGTAGGGCGGCGCCGGGAGGTCCGCCAGCGCGAGAAGTGCGTAGGCCGCGGCGACGGTATCGAGCGTGTAGACGGTCGGCAGAACGCATGCGTGGAAGACGCCGGCGCCGTCGGTCATCTCCACCAGGGTGGGGGTGCCTTCGCGCGGCTCGGCGCGGTAGTGGCCCAGTTCGTCCCCGGCCGGGGGGGCGTCGGCGGCGGGCCTGCCGGCGCTCTCCGGAGCCGCGGCGGGCCGGGCACGTTCGATGCGATCAATGGTTGCGCGCGGGACGACCGTCTCCAGCCGTTCGCCGAAGTCGGTGACCAGCACCACCGCCCGCGGACCGGCCATGAGGATGACGCCCTCAAGCTTGCTCCCGTCCTTCAGGTGAACGGTGTCTCGGCGGCGGAGCGCGGTGACGTGCGCCTCCGCCGCCGGGAGCCCCCCGGCCGCGAACAGCCGGAGCGTGCCGGCCAGGCACGCCGTGCGGCGGGCGCG
>CAZKKD010000402.1:0-4033 GCA_964553265.1 uncultured Planctomycetales bacterium
GGAACTGCCCGATGCGGAGGGCGCGTATGCGCCGGTCTATGCGGAGCGGACGCTGCCGAGCGGGCCGTTCCGGTCGGTCTGTTTTCTGCGCGCCAACCTGATCCGGGCGTTCGGCGAAGACTGGTACGAGCGGTGGAGCGTCCTGGCGCTGGCGGAGCTGCGGCGCCTCGGCTTCAACACGGTGGCGAACTGGTCGGAGTGGGAGATTGCGCGCGCGGCGGGCGTGCCGTATGTCCGGCCGCTCTCGCCGTGGACGGGATTCGAAACGACGCCGATGGTTTTCCGCGATTTTCCGGACGTCTTCGATCCGTCCTTCCCGGACGCGTGCGCCGCCTACGCGCGGCAACTGGAGGAGACGCGGGACGACCCGGCGTTCGTCGGGTACTTTCTCATGAACGAGCCGACCTGGGGCTTTGCCGACATGCCGCCGGCCGAGGGGATGCTGCGGAACGCGCCGGCCTGTGCGGGGCGGACGGCGCTGGCCGACTGGCTGCGCGAGCGGTACGGCGACGATGCGGGCCTGGCCGCGGCGTGGGGGGCGGAGGCCTCCTTCGCGCGCGTGGCCGAAGGGCCGTGGACCGGTGCGCTGGGGGAGGGGGCCCGCGCGGACCTGACCGCCTTCAGCACCGTGATGGTGGACGCCTACTACCGCGGCCTCAGCAAGGCCTGCCGCGCGGTCGACCCGAACCACCTGAACCTGGGCGCGCGCGACTACACCGCCCCGCCCGCGTGGGCGGCCAAGGCGATGCAGCACTTCGACCTCTTCAGCATCAACTGCTACAAGGACCGCTTTCCGACCGAGCAGTTCGATGCGCTCTACGAGCAGGTGAAGGTGCCGATCCTGGTGGGGGAGTGGCACTTCGGCGCGCTGGACGCGGGGCTGCCGGGCGGGTCGCTCCGCCGCGTGGCGACCCAGCAGGACCGGGCCGAGGCCTACCGCGTCTACGCCGAAGCCGCCCTCGCGCACCCGGCCTGCGTCGGCATCCACTGGTTCACCCTCTACGACGAAGCGGCGGCGGGGCGATTCGATGGGGAGAACTGGAACATCGGCTTCCTCGACGTCTGCCACCGCCCCTACGACGAACTGGCCGCCGCGGCGCGGACGACGCACGAGCGGATGTACGCGGTCGCCGCGGGGGAGATCGCGCCTTACGAGGCGAGTCCGGATTACCGCAGGATGAACGTCCTGTAGCCGCCGCCGCACGGACGAAACCGCTCGCCCAGGCCGCACAGGATCATTCCGTCTCCCTCTCCAGGGGGGAGAGGGAGCCTTTTGCCGCAACCGCGTCCCCGAATTGGAACGGAGTCGCAAGAACCGGATGGCCCTGCCGGGCCGCGGGCGACGCTTGACAGCGGCCCCGCCGGTGCGTATCGTAACTTGTACGTTTGGAAGGCGGTTAGAAGCGGCGTGGCGCGTCCGCCCCTGCGGAGGACGCGCCGTCGACGTCCAGGCGCAATCAGCCCACGGAAAGGACATCGCATGGCCGACGCTCCGGCAAACCTGCAGGATCGCATTGCGGAAATCATGGTTGAGCGCCTCTTCCTCGACATCGAGCCGTCGGAGGTCGCCCCGGAGGAGAGCCTGACGCTGAAGTACGGGGTGGACTCGGTGCGCCTCTTCGACATGGTCGTCAGCATGGAGGACGATTTCGAAATCTCCTTCGAGGACGACGAGCTCACGCTGGACAACTTCGATACGCTCGCCCGGGTCACGGCCAACGTCAAAGAGAAGATCGAGGCCGGTTCGTGAGCGATGCGCCGGTGCGGGACGTGCCGGTGGCGACGTTCCGGATTGCGGGACCGACGGCGGCCCTGCACGCGGTCGCCTACGGCCCGGCCGGGGCGCCGACGCTGGTGGCGTGCCACGGACTGGGCGAGGAGCGGAAGGGGGCGGTCCGGGTTCTGCACGAACTCGGCCGGACGCTGGCCGCCGGGGGGGCGGGGCTGATCGGGTTCGACTACGCGGGCACGGGCGAGAGCCCGGGATCGTTCGACGCGGTTCGCTGGGACGGGCTTGTCGGGGACACGGTCGCCGTGCTGAGGGCTGCGGCCGCGCGCGCGGACGGTGCGGCCCTGGGCCTGCTGGGCGTGCGGCTGGGGGCGCGGGTGGCGCTGGGCGCGGCGGCGGCTGCGCCGGCGCCGGTGGCCGGGGTCGTCCACTGGGAGCCGGTCTTCGACGGGGGGCGCTGGCTGCGCGAGCTGGCCCGCCGGAGCCGCTTTCGCGGGACCGGGGGCGCGGCCGCCGGGAGCGCGCTGGCCGACGGGGCGGAGGACGTGGACGGCTACGTCTTTTCGGCGGGACTCGCTGGCGATCTTTCCGGCCAGGGCGGCGCCCTGCCGCCGGCGACGGGACGGCAGGCGGTGGTGCAGATCGGGCATCGCGCGGACCCGGCGCCCCGGCTGGCGCAGGCGGGCGAAGCGCTGGGCGCGGCGGTGGTCTGCCTGCGGATGCAGCCCTTCTGGCTCGAGAGCGACATTGTGGACGGGGCGGCCCTCATCGAAGAGACGTGCCGGTTGTGGCGGGAGATGGCGACGCATGAGCATTGAAGAGTCCTTTGCGCCCTACCTGGGCCGGGAGGTGGTGCTGGACACCTCCAGTTCGCTCGTCTACCTCGGCACCCTGGACGCGGTGGACGACTACTTTCTCACATTGCGCGACGCCGACGTTCACGACGTGGCCGAGGCGCAGGCGACCAAGAGCCTGATCGTGATGGAAGCGAAGCGGGACGGGGTGGTGCCCAACCGGGACGAGGTGCGCGTCAAGCAGTCGGCCGTGCTCAGCCTGTCGCGGCTCGACCAGATCCGGGTGTTCCGATGAGGGCGGGGCGCAGACGTTTTTTCCGCCGCGCGTGCGGCGCCCGGAAACCGCTCTGGCTCCTGGCGCTGCTTCTCTGCGGGGCGCTCTTCACCGGCGCGCCGTGCGGGGCCGCCGATCGTTCGCCGCTCGACGCGCGGATCGACCTGGACCTCGACGGGGCCGACCTCGGCGCAGCGGCGCAGCAGCTTACCCTCCGGAGCGACGCGGACTTCCTGGTCTGGCCGGACGTGGCCCGACCGGAGGAGTTCGGCCGCCACCGCCTCCATCTGCAACTGCGCAACGCCACGGTGCGGCGGTGCGCCGACTGGGTGGCCCGGGCGCTGGGGGCGCGCTACCGCGTCGTGCGCGGCGGGCGGACCGTCATCTTCACGAGCTCCTACGAGTGGCTGGACGAGGTGACCCCGGAGCACCGCTTCTACGACCTCGGCGGCATTGCGGCCTGGGAGGAGCGGGACGCGTTCCTGCCGGTGGCGCGGGAGCTGGTCCGCGTCTATGCGCTGAAGGAACCGGCGTACTCGCTGCGCATGCAGGCCTCGGACAAGCGGCTGCACGCGATCCTCGCGCCGGAGCTGCACGAGCGGCTGCAGAAGGCGCTCCGCGCCATGGCCAACCCGGGCCGCGTGCCCGCCCCCGCCCGGGCGGACCCGGCCCTCGCGGCGGCGCGGGCGTCGCTGGAGCGGCCGGTGCGCGTGGCGTGCGACGGGTGGACGCTGCCGGAACTCCTGAGCGACCTCGCGTTCCAGGCCGATCGGAACATCGGCTTCGATCATACGCTTCTGCGCGAACGCGAACTGCCCCGCCTGCGGCTCTCGCTCGGGATGGTGCCGCTCCGGGAGGCCCTGGCCGCCATCTGCGACAAGGCCGGCTTCGCCGGATGGATGCTGGACCCGCCCGACGGTATCTGGCTCCACCGGGAGGACCACCCCACCGAGGCGACGGCCACGCGCGAGCTCCTCTGGGAAGGGCTGCCGGTGGTGGGCTACGCGGCGCGCGGGGCGGCCGAGCGACTGGGCGCGGATGCGCTTGCGGCCCCGGCGCGGCCGGCCCTCCCGCCCGATCTGCGCAGCGCCCCCTCGGTGACCGTGGCCCCCCACCCGCAGAGCGGGACCCTGACCGTCGTCGGCCCCGCAACGGCGCAGGCGGCCGTCGCGACCGAGCGGGTCCCCCCCGCGGCGGCGTGGGGCCCGCGCGCGCCCGCGCGCGCGGGACCGGCCC
>CAZKKD010000403.1:0-4007 GCA_964553265.1 uncultured Planctomycetales bacterium
GCCAGGAGGAGCTCGAGCAGCGTCTCGACCGGGAGTTCGACCTGCTGATGGACCGACTTCGCGAGCCCCGACAGGCGGGAGGCGGGCGATGAGCCCCACCGACCGCGTGAACGAGCTGCCGCGAGTCGTTCGGTGGGCGCTCGGCGCCGCCCCCCCCCTGCTCCCGTTCGCGGCCCGGGACGAGCACGCCCGCCCGCTCGCCGCCGCGTGTCGCCGCGCGGCGGACGCCATCCCGCGGCCGGTCGACCCGGCCCGGGGCGCCCGGCGCGCCGGTGGGGTGTACGCGCCCGCGCGGGCGTGGCCCCGCCGGGGGTGGACGGAACCGTGGACACGTCCGAAAGAACCGCAGGGACGCTGCCCCGGCCCTCTCCCCGGGGGAGAGGGCCGGGGTGAGGGCGCGGACCGCAACAGGCCAGGTTCCCCTCACCCTATCCCTCTCCCGGCGGGAGAGGGCACGCCCTCGCCGCCCTACAGGTTCTCGTGGAACGTGCGGGCGATCACCTCTTCCTGCTGGGCGCGGGTGAGGCGATGGAAGTTCACCGCGTAGCCCGAGACCCGGATGGTGAGGTGCGGGTGGCGTTCGGGGTGCTCCATCGCCTCGATGAGGCGCGCGCGGTCGAGCACGTTGACGTTGAGGTGGTGCGCCTGCTGGGCGAAGTAGCCGTCCAGCACGCCGGCGAGGTTCTCCATCTGCTCTTCCCGCGTGCGGCCGATGGACGGCGGGGTGACGGTGAAGGTGCAGCTGATCCCGTCCAGGCAGCTCTCGTAGGGGAGCTTCGCCACCGAGTTGAGGCTCGCCAGCGCCCCGTCGCGGTCGCGCTCGTGCATCGGGTTGGCGCCGGGGGCGAAGGGCTCGCCCAGCTTGCGCCCGTCGGGGGTGGAGCCGGTCTTCTTGCCGTAGACCACGTTCGACGTGATGGTGAGCACCGAGAGCGTGTGCTCGGCCTCGCGGTAGGTCGGGTTGTGCTTCAGCTTCCGGTGGAACGCGTTCAGCAGGTCCGCCGCGATGGCGTCGACGCGGTCGTCGTCGTTGCCGAAGGCGGGGAAGTCGCCCTCGATGCGGAAGTCGGTCACCAGGCCCCGCTCGTCGCGGATCGGGGTGACGGTGGCGTGGCGGATGGCGCTCAGGCTGTCGGCCGCCACCGAGAGGCCGGCGACGCCGAAGGCCATGAAGCGCTTCACCTCGGTGTCGTGCAGCGCCATCTGCAGCTTCTCGTAGGCGTACTTGTCGTGCATGTAGTGGATGACGTTCATGGCGTTGACGTAGACCTTGGCGAGCCAGTCGAGCATGCGGTCGAAGCGCGCCCGCACGTCGGCATAGTCCAGCGGCCCGTCGCCGATGGGGTCCTCCTCGGGGCCGATGGGTTCGCCGCTGATCTCGTCGCGGCCGCCGTTGAGCGCCATGAGGAGCGCCTTCGGCAGGTTGCACCGCGCGCCGAAATACTGCATCTGCTTCCCGATGGTCATGGCGCTGACGCAGCAGGCGATGCCGTAGTCGTCGCCGAAGATCGGCCGCATCAGGTCGTCGTTCTCGTACTGGATCGAGTCGGTGTCCATGCTGATGCCGGCGCAGTAGTGCTTGAACGCCTCGGGCAGGTCCTGCGCCCAGAGCACGGTCAGCTTCGGCTCCGGGGCCGGCCCGAGCGTCCGCAGCGCGTGGAGAAAGCGGTAGCCCGAGCGCGAGACCAGCGTCCGCCCGTCGACCCCTGTGCCGCCCAGCACCTCGGTCACCCAGGTCGGGTCGCCGGCGAAGAGGTCGTCGTACTCGGGCGTGCGCAACTGGCGCGCCATGTGCAGCTTGAGGACGAAGTGGTCCACCAGCTCCTGCACGCCGGCCTCGTCGAGGCGCCCCTCGTCCAGGTCGCGCTGGAAGTAGATGTCCAGGAAGGTGCTCACCCGGCCGAGCGACATGGCCGCGCCGTTCTGCTCCTTGATGGCGCCGAGGTAGGCGTAGTAGACCCACTGCACCGCCTCGCGGCTGTCGCGCGCGGGGCCGCCGATGTCGTCGCCGTACTGGGCGGCCATCTCCTTCAGCTTTTCGAGAAAGCTGATCTGCCGGAAGAGCTCCTCGGAGAGCCGGATGGTCCGCTCGGTCATCGGACCGTCGCCGATCTCGTCCTGGTCGCGGTGTTTCGCGTCGAGGAGGGCGTCCACGCCGTAGAGGGCCACGCGGCGGTAGTCGCCGATGATGCGCCCGCGGCCGTAGCTGTCCGGCAGGCCGGTGATGACGCCGCTCCTGCGTACGCGGCGCATCTCCTCGGTGTAGACGCGGAAGACGCCGTCGTTGTGCGTGGTCTTGTAATCGGTGAACATCTTGTCGATGGCGGGGTCCAGCTCGTAGCCCCACGCCTCGCAGGCTTCCCGCGCCATGCGGATGCCGCCGAACGGGTTCACCGCGCGCTTGAGCGGCTCGTCGGTCTGGAGGCCCTTGATCCGCTCCAGGTCCCGGTCGATGTACCCGGGCGGAAAGGTGAGGAGCGAACTCACCCGCGTCGTGTCGATGTCCAGCACTCCGCCCTTCTCGCGCTCGGCGGCGAGGAGCTTCTCGCAGCGTTCGCGCAGGCGGTCGGTGCGTTCGGTCGCGCCGGCGAGGAAGGCGTCGTCCCCCTCGTAGGGCGTGTAGTTGCGCTGCAGAAAATCGCGCACGTCCACGGTCGATTGCCAGGGGCCGGGCGCAAACCCCCGCCAGGCGTCGTTCGCGTTCTGCGTCGTCGTCGGTTCGGGCAGCGTCGCTGTCATGTCCGGGATCCTTTCGTCCGGAAGGCCCGGCGCCGCAACGGTGCGGCGCCGTCGGTCCCCTCAACTCGGAATTGTCCGTTGCGTCGCGGCCCTGTCGACCGCGAAGTTGCTGTGTCGTTCCCGTTTTTCACTTCTCTGCGCCGACGGGGTCCCGGCTCACAATGCGCAGGTACTCCCGCGCGCCGGGGTCGCGGCCGGCCAGGACGGCGTCGGCGGCGCGGACCGCTTCGTCTTCGGCGTCGAGCGCGTCCAGGGCCCCGGGCTGGGTCGCCACCGGATCCAGGAGGCGCGCCCCGACGCCGGCGTCGCGCAGCCGCGCGGCCAGCCGCTGCACCAGCACCCCCGCGTGGGGCAGTTCCCCGGCCACGGCGGTCGCGCGCGCGGCGATGCGGAGGCCCGGCAGGCGGTCGCGCGCCAGCTCCGCGGTGCGGATCGCCTGCTCTCCACTCCCGGCATCGGCGGTGACCGACGCAATCGGCAGCGCCAGCAGGAAGCGCGCTTCCTCGTCCTCGCGACCCTCACGCATCTCCACCAGTTGCGAAGCAGCGGCGATGCGCTCTTCCGGCGCGCCGGCCGGGCAGGCGAAGACGATGTCCGCGTCCGTGGTCGGAACCAGGTCCTCGGCGGCCGGGCCGACCAGCGTCACCGACACGCGCCCGCCGACCGCGTCGAGCCCGGCCTGGAGCGTCGCGGCGCGGTCGCTCTCCAGCCAGAGCGGGCGGCTGTAGGTCTCCGCCAGGAAGCCCGCCAGCCAGCCCATCGCCTCGTCCCGCTTCTCGGGGAGACTCCCAAGCCCGTCGACGTTGACGAGCAGCGCCCCCGCGCCGCAGGCAAGCTGCGTCTCGGCCGAGCGTCGGAGCCAGTCGCGCCCCGCCGCGCGGTGCGGCGGGCACCCCCAGCAGGCCTGGTGGAGCGCCAGCGCCGCAACATGCAGACGCCCTTCGGTCCAGCCCGGGCAGATGAGCCCCCAGTCCGACCGGACCGGCAGCGTGCGCTCCGCGCCCCGGTAGCGGAAGGCGAAGCCCTCGCCGCCGCGCGGCAGCGCCGCGAGGCGCGGGTCCGTGCGGGGAAGGCTGCGGCGGGTGTCCAGGTTGACGCCGACGGTTGTGGTGGTCTGCATGGGATTCGTTTCCTCTCAACTTGCACCTGCGTTCGTTCGTGCCTGTATGCTGTTCGGCGCGCCGCCCGACGACGCGCCGGTTCTCCTTTAGAAGCTGTTTCAATACCTCGCGCACTCGTGATGGGACTGACGGGTGCGTGGATGCAAG
>CAZKKD010000404.1:0-3983 GCA_964553265.1 uncultured Planctomycetales bacterium
AAAAGCGATGTTTTCCCATCGGTTACAGCGAGGGACGACGCAGACGCCCCGTCGATGGCCGGCCCGCAGGGAGCTTTGCCACCGGGCAGTCACGGGCGCGCGAAGGGTAAAACGATGTTCGAGGCGGCCCCGATGGGCGGCACGCGCCGCGACGGTCCCGGGACGGCATCCCGGCCCGGGACCGCGCGGCGTGGGCCGGGAGCGCGTGCCCCCGGAGTGCGCAGGCCCGGAGAGGGTGCGCCCGGATCGGCTGGCGACGACGCGCAGAGAACGCGCATGAAAGCGGCGCAGTCTGTCGTGAAAGCCATGCAGACGAATGAGATGGAGACGAAGATGCTGATTGCCATTACCGCGCAGGACGAAACACCGGACAGCGCGATCGACCCGCGTTTTGGCCGGGCGGCCAGGTTCGTGCTGTATGACGACGCCACGGACACCTATGCCGCACACGACAACACCCAGAACCTCCAGGCCGCCCAGGGCGCGGGCATCCAGGCCGCGCAGACGGTGGCGGAGCTCGGGGCGGACTGGGTCCTGACCGGCCATTGCGGACCGAAAGCGTTCCGTGTTCTGCAGGCGGCGGGCATCCACGTCGCCGTCGGCTGCAGCGGAACGGTGCGCGATGCGGTGGAGCAGTTCCGCGCCGGGGGGCTGAACGCCGCGGAAGCGCCCGACGTGGAAGGGCATTGGGCATGAAGATCGCCATCGCTTCCGGCAAAGGCGGCACCGGCAAGACCACCCTCGCCGTGGCGTTGGCGCTGGCGACCGCGGAACGGGGACCGGTGACGCTGCTCGACTGCGACGTTGAGGAACCGAACTGCGGCCTCTTCCTCGGCATCGCCGACCCGGTGCGGCGGCCGGTCTTTGTCCCGTCGCCGGTGGTCGATCAGCGGCGCTGCACCGGCTGCGGGATCTGCGCCGACGTCTGCCAGTTCAACGCCATCGCCGCGGTCAAGAACGGCGCCATGGTTTTTCCCGAGCTCTGCCACGCCTGCGGAGGCTGCGCCCTCGCCTGCCCCGCCGGCGCGATCACGGAAACGGACCGGCCGGTCGGCGAGCTCGCCGAGGGCCGGCAGGGCAACCTGACCTTCGTGAGCGGATTGCTGAACATCGGCGAAGCCATCAGCACGCGCGTCATCCAGGCGGTCAAGCGCCGCGCCGCACCGGAGGGCCTGACCCTCCTCGACTGCCCGCCGGGCACGGCCTGCCCCATGGTCGAAGCGGTCCTCGACGCCGACCACGCGCTGCTGGGGACCGAACCGACGCCGTTCGGCCTCCACGACCTGACGCTGGCGGTGGACACACTGCGCACGATGGGCGTTCCGTTCGGGGTGGTGCTCAACCGTGCGGGCGCCGGCGACGACCGGGTGCACCACTACTGCCGCACGGAAGGGATTCCGCTGCTCCTGGAGATCCCGGACGATCGGAACATCGCCGAAGCGTATTCCCGCGGAGAACCGCTCGTCCAAGCCGTTCCGCGGCTGACCGGGGACCTTCTCCGGCTGGTGGATCGCGTCTGCACGGGAGAGGCAGCATGAAGGAACTTCTTGTCATCAGCGGCAAGGGCGGCACCGGCAAGACCAGCCTGCTGGCCGCCTTCGCCATCCTGGCCGAACGCGCGGTCCTGGCCGACTGCGACGTGGACGCGGCGGACCTGCATCTCATCCTCGCGCCCGATGTCCGGCGGCAGGAACCCTTCCGCGCCGGCCACCTGGCGGAGATCCGGCAGGACGCCTGCACCGGTTGCGGCAAGTGCGCCACCGCCTGCCGGTTCCACGCCGTCCGTGAAACCGGCGGAACACCGGGACACCGGCGGTTCCGCATCGAACCGCTCTCCTGCGAAGGCTGCGGGGTCTGCCTGCGCGTCTGTCCGCACGATGCGATTGCCTTTCCCGAGAACGAGTGCGGCGCCTGGTCCGTCTCCGACACACGGGCCGGGCCGATGGTCCACGCGCGCCTGCACCCCGGCGGCGAGAACAGCGGCAAGCTGGTCGCCATGGTCCGCCAACAGGCCAAGGCCGTGGGCGAAGCGGAAGGAGCGGAGCTGCTCCTCGTGGACGGGCCGCCCGGCATCGGCTGCCCCGTCATCGCCAGCCTGAGCGGCGTGGACCTGGCGCTGGTGGTCACCGAGCCCACGCCGTCGGGCGAACACGACCTGAAGCGCGTGCTGGACCTGACGCGGCACTTCGGCATCGCGGCGGCGGTCTGCGTCAACAAGTGGGACCTGAACCCGGAGCAGACCGAACGCATCGAAGCCCTGGCCGAACGGCGCGGCGCAGCAAACGTCGGCCGCGTGGGCTACGGTCCGGCGTTTACGCACGCGCAGATTGCGGGCAAGAGCATTGTCGAAGCAGGCGAAAGCGCCGAAGCGGACGCCGTCCGCGCCGCCTGGCAGGCGACGGTATCGCTCCTGACGGCACCCGCCGGCACCACCGACTGACAGCAACCCTCACAGCGGAACAGCAACCAACCCTCACCCCTGGAAAGGAAACCGACATGCGTATCGCCATCCCCACCGCGGGCGGCAAGCTGTGCCTCCACTTCGGCCATTGTGAATCGTTCGCCATCGTCGACACGGATCCCGACGGGAAGAAGGCGGCGGCCCGCGAATTCCTGACCCCGCCCCCGCACGAGCCCGGGGTGCTGCCCCGCTGGCTGGCCCAGCAGGGCGTGGAGGTGATCATCGCCGGCGGCATGGGCGGCCGTGCACAGGGCCTCTTTGCCCAGTCCGGGATCGAGGTCGTGGTCGGCGCGCCGCAGGAAGCGCCGGAAGCCCTGGTCAACGCCTACCTGGCCGGGAACCTGACCACCGGAGACAACGTCTGCGACCACTGACCACGCCCCTCCCCGCTTCAGGACGCGTCCTGCCGTACACACCCGACACAGGCGGCTCAGCAACGAGGACATGCACATCGCGCCGTCCACGGCTACCTGCCCTGGACGTTCCAATGGAAGAGGGACGGCAGTCGAACATTGCGACCAATACGGTTCAGTAAAGCGGTGGCACGGCCATCCTGGCCGTGAAATCATGGGCTGGAAGCCCATGCCACGGCGCACCGGCAGTCTGAACGGAACCGTATTGTCATCAAAGCCGTGCTTGACAGGAACTCCCTTTCCCGCTAGGTCGTTTCCTGCTGTCAGCAGTTTTCCTCTTCTGAATGGCGACGGCCAAAGATACATATTTGTAGGCGACGACTCGCTTAGGGTTCCGATACGTAGGATCCCGAACAGTCCCTGCAGCCACGACACGCCATAACGGAAGACATAAACACCACTTGTGCCTTTTTTGCAGATTGGCACATGCGTTGCTGATCGCCTTGCGACCACGGATTCGGTTCATGCGAATCCGGAGGCGGTGGGAAACGTACGAATCAAGATCCACTGACGGAGGGCACAGAGCAGGAAGACGGTTTGGGCGCCGGTCCATGTGGAATGGGCACGGCCGGATGCTGGCGCAGGCACACAGGAGAGCACGAAGATGACACCGAAGCAGTTTTTTGAGTTTGCGAAGAAGCACAACGCAAAGATGATGGACCTCAAGTTCGTCGATCTGCTGGGCACGTGGCAGCACTGCTCGTATCCGATCGAGACGCTGGACGAGGCCATCTTCGAAGAGGGCCTCGGGTTCGACGGCAGCTCCATCCGCGGCTGGCAGGAGATCCACCAGTCGGACATGATGGCGGTCTGCGACCCCGATACCGCCAAGATCGACCCGTTCTTCGCCGAGCCGACCGTGAGCGTGCTCGCGCACATCGTCGACCCGGAGACGCGCGAGGACTACGGGAAGTGCCCGCGCCACGTGGTGCGCCGCGCGGCGGAGTACCTGAAGGAAACGAAGATCGGCGACACCTGCTACGTGGGCCCGGAGCCGGAATTCTTCATCTTCGACGAGGTGCGCTACGAGCAGAACCAGCACCGCGGGTACTATCAGATCGACTCGGTCGAGGGCGCCTGGAACACCGCCCGCTTCGAAGAACCCAACC
>CAZKKD010000405.1:0-3951 GCA_964553265.1 uncultured Planctomycetales bacterium
CCCCCGCCGGAGGCGGCCCGGGTGCGCGGCCATGGCCCGGGCCCGGTCTGGGTCTACGTCGACGGCGGCACCCCCGGCCTCCTCCCGGTGATGCCCGACCTCTACATCCCGGCCAACTGGGCGCCGGAGTTCCAGTCCATCCGCGCGTTCGGCGCCGCGTTCCAGCCCGACGGCGGCACGCGGACCGTGCACGCCTTCCTCCTCGGGGCCGAAGCCGACGACGGCATCCTCGCCCTCGCCGGGCACGCCCGCGGCACCGTCGAGACCGGCCAGCCCGCCCCCGACCGCGTCTGGCTCCGGTGGCGGCTCGATCTCGACTGGGCCGCGCTCGAGCCCGCCCTCTGGCGCTGGGCCGAGTCCCACTGGCCCACCGAAACGGTCATGGCCCTCACCCAGTACGACGAACTCGCCAAGATGACCGGCATCCACGTCCGCCGCGACTTTCTCCAGAACCTGACCGGCGCCGTCGAGGGCTTCTCGCTCCAGCAGCGGACGCTCAGCGAAACCGCGTTCCGCTTCGCCGTCCACGACCCCGCGGCCGTCGTCCGCAGCCTCGACCGCGCCACGGTGTGGGGCCGCGACTTCGCCGGCCGCGGCTTGGTCCGCCGCCGCTTTGTCGCGCTCGCGCCCCCCGCGACCTGGCAGCTCCGCGGCACCCCGCTGCCGGCGTTCCACCACTTCGTGCTCCAGCCACCCCTGGATGGCGGCACGGACGGGCCGGCGGAGGCCTCCGGTACGTCCGCGGGCTCGCACTGGCTCCAAATCGGCACCACGCAGCGGCTTGCGGCCAATGCAAAGCATCTGCCCCCCGGCGAAGCGGACATGACCCTCCGGCTGGACGGGCAGGCGCGCGGCGTGGGCGTGGCGCTGTCGTGGCGGCGTGGCGCGCGGGTGGGGCCGGTGCGGGACGCACTTGGGCGCATGCTGGGCGCATTCCAGGCCTCGCTCGGCGGCGACGACCCGTACCCGCTCATGGCGGTCGAGGGGCTCCGCTACATCGTGATGGCGGAGACCACCTACCGCGCGCTCCGGCTCGGCCGCTATAACGGACTGCCCGCCAACAGCTTCCGACGCGAGTTCTGGCGGCTCTCCACCGACCGCGACCGCCGCGGCCAGCCGCTCCTGGCGCTGCCGGAGTTCCTCTGCGAGGCGCGCTACCCCGACGGCATGGCGCTGGAGGGCGTCCTCTTCGGCCCGGCCGAGCGGGTGGGCGACCAGCCTGTCGACTGGCGCGCAACCTGTGTGTTTGCAGCGGTTTCCGACGGCTCCGGCGACTCCCCGGCCGGCGCGTACTTCACCGGCGCCGACGGCGTGGTGTGGTACCGCCCCGACCTCGCCACCTTCCCCCTGACCCTGCCGGAAGCGCCGCGCGCGGCCGGCTGGCGCCGCTTGACGCCGGGCTGGGAGGCGCGGATGGCGCTGGAGATCCGCGCCGAATACGACCGGACCCACCCCGCCGAGCCCTGAGCATTCCGCGCCTCCACCCCGCGCCACCCTCTGAACCTCCCGCGTTTCCACCCCGTCCCGACTGCGCAAAACCCCGTCCGCACCCCGTCCTGACCCCGTGCCAACCCCGTCACACCGACGTCAGATCGGGCGGAAAATCGCGTAATTTGCAAAGATTCCCGCAAAACTGCTTGATCTCCGACGCGGAGACGCTACTTTCATCGTTGAAATGCACATTGCATTTTTGAAAGCACGGAGCCCAACCCATGAGCGCACTCGAACGCGGCCTCGGCCTGTTGGAACTGCTGGCGAAGCGGCACGAGCCGTACTCCTTCAGCGAGCTGACCGCGGCGCTGGGCGGGATCAATCCGGCGAGTCTGTCGCGGCTCCTGAAGCGGCTGGTGGCGCTCGGGTATGTCCACAAGGCGCCGGAGACGGGGCTCTATGCGGCGGGGTACCGCCTCACCATCTTCGCCAACGTCCGCGCCAAGGGCCGGGCGGAGCACCTGCTTTCGCGGTACGGCCCGCTCCTGGAGGAGACGGCGGCGCAGCACAACGTAACGATGATCCTCTTCGAGCGCATGCGGGAGGCGCTCCTCAACATCCGCAAGGTGGAGACGACCGGCTCGATCCACATGCAGGACGAGGGGACGCTGAGCGATACGCTCTTCTACACCTGGATGGAGGTCCTCGCCGCGCACGACCCGCACGTGGCCGCACGCCTGGAGGCCGACCCCGCGCGGCTGGAACGCATCCGCGCCGACGGCTACGCCTACGACGACTGCACCCGGATGCCGCACGTGCGGCGGCTGGCGTTTCCGCTCCTGGACACGACCGGGCGGATGATCGGCGCGGTCGGCGTCGGCGGCACCGAGCTCCACATTCCGGACGACGCGGTGGCGCCGCTCGCGGCGCACCTGCGGGAGCGGCTGGACGCGCTCTCGCCGGCGCGCGCGAGCAAGCTGCCCGCCGGCGAACAGGGGATCGATCACGCAGGGCAGTCCGACGAGGCCACGGCACAACCGGCCCCGTCCGCTACGGGAGGCGCGGGTTGAGAACCACGCGGCCGGCGCGCACGCCCGATGCCGTTCTCCCTCTCCCGCGGGGAGCGGGCGGGCTGAGAACGCGCGCAAACCACGCTCCCCTCACCCTGGCCCTCTCCCGGGGGGAGAGGGGACGGGCGCAGCGCGGCAGGACGTGAATCGAACCGCCCGGCGCGACGACCGCGCGGGCGCAGGCAGACGAAGGAGGAACTGGCGATGGCGGCGACTGGCATTTCGACGATGACGAGCCGGGAGCGCTGGCTGGCGGCGCTCGACTTTCAGGAGGTGGACCGCCTCCCGGTCTGGCCCAAGTTCGCCGGCGCCTACACGCAGCACCAGGCCGAGCCGTTCCGCTCGATGGAGCTGCGGGCCGTCTTCGACTACGTGGGCGCGGACCTGCACCACGGCGTCCCGCCCTGCCGGACGGAGACGCGCACGAAGACCTCGGAAGAGGTGCAGCAGAGCGACACCGACCGCGTCACCCTCTTCCACACCCCGCACGGGACGCTGCGGCGGCGCGACCTGTGGGACGCGCCGACGGGGAGCTGGCACCCGGTGGAGTTCCCGGTGAAGACGGGCGAGGACATCGACCTCATGCGCGCGTACTACGAGGACCTCACCATCGAGCCCGACCCCGCCGCCGCAGAACAGGCGGCCGAGCAGGTCCGCGCCTTCGACGAGACCGGCGTGGTGGCCACCGGCATGGGCGAGTCGCCCCTCATGCACTGGGTGGAGTGGCTCGCGGGGGTGGAGAACGCGCACTACCTGCTCCTCGACGAGCAGGACCGCGTCGAGGCGCTCTTCGACGCCATCCAGCGCGTGGAGCGCCGGCGGACCGAGGTGACCACCGCCCTCGCCCCGGCCGACATCTTCTACATGGTCGAGAACACGAGCACCACCCTCATCAGCCCCGAGCAGTACCGCACCTACTGCGCGGAGCACATCCGCGAGGTGGGCGAGGTGGCCCGCGCCAACGGGAAGCGCATGATCCTCCACATGTGCGGCACGCTGAAGGACCTCCTCCCGCAGCTTTCGGCGCTGCCGGTCTGCGGCTTCGAGGCCTTCACGAGCCCGCCGGTGGGGAACACCACCTTTGTCGACGGGCGGGCCGGCTGCCCGGACAAGTGCCTGATCGGCGGCACGAACGCGACGCTCTGGACGCACCCCGCCGACGCCATCATCGCCGAGGCCGACGCCCACCTCGGGGCGCTCCCGCACCACCGGGGCCTGGTGTACACCAGCGCCGGCCAGATGCCGCCCCTGGCGCGCCCGGACACCATCAAGGCCGTCTTCGACTGGGTGAAGGCCTACCCGCTCCGGTTCTGAGCGGGCGGAGCGCTCCGGCCGACAGCGACCGACAGCGATCGACAGCGGGACAGCGTAGCCGAAAAGTTCTGGATCCAGCCGCAGCCCTCTGCCATACTGGGGGCTGCGGCTTTTTCGTGCGCGTCGGGCGCACCGG
>CAZKKD010000406.1:0-3924 GCA_964553265.1 uncultured Planctomycetales bacterium
GACGGCGGCAACAACCTGAACCTGGACCCCACCTTCGGCATGTCCCTCGCCAGCGGAACATGGGACGCCGGCGGCGCCACCTACGACCCCGCGACCGGCATCACCGAGCTCACCAGCACCGGGCAGACCTGGCGGACAAACGCGCTCGCCTACCGCGTGGTCGACCCGGGCGCAGCGACGGGGCGGTTCTACACCATCATCGGCAATGACGCGGACAGCATCTGGGTCCTTGGCGACCTGAGCGGGTTCGGGGGCGACACCTTCGCCATCCATGACTACCTCCCCACCGCCGCGGGTTTGCGCGACGCCGGCAACAACGCCGACCTCCCCACCGACAGCGACGACATCGACGGCGACAGCGACGCGGCCGAACGCAGCCCGGCCGACCTGTGGGGCGAGCAGCGGGTCCTGAACGGGACGGTGGACATCGGCGCTTACGAGACCCGGGCCACCACCAACCCCGGCGGGGGCGTCCTCTACGTCGACGCCGACGTCTCCGGCGACAGCGCGGGGGCGGGCGGGTCGTGGGCGAACGCGTTCCGCAACCTCCGCAACGCGCTGGCGGTGGCGCAGGCCGGCGACCAGATCTGGGTCGCGGAGGGGACCTACACCCCGACCGTGGACCTTGACCGCGGCGTCGCGTTCGAGCTGGTAAGCGACGTGGCGCTCTACGGCGGCTTCGCCGGCAACGAGGCCACCCTCGGCGCGCGCGACTTCGACGCCAACCCCACGGTGCTCTCCGGCGACCTTTTCGGCGACGACCGGGGACCGGCGTGGTTCGGCGCCCCGCGCACCGACAACAGCGTCCACGTCCTCGTCAACGACGCGCAGACCAATGTTACCATCAGCGGGTTTCGCGTAACCGGATCCTCTGGAACCGCGGCACAGAACATGGCGCTTCCGCCCTATGGCGGCGGTCTCCTTGTACTCCCCGGCAGCACAATAGCGGTGGAAGACTGCATCTTCCTGGCGAATTCTACGGGGTATGGAGGCGGCGTCGGCACCTACGGGCTGGGGGCGGGCGACAGCCTGACCCTCACGCGGTGCGTCATCTCCGCGAACATGGCGTCTGGAGGCGGGGGACTGATGGTACATGGCGCCGGCCAGGTGAATGTTTACGAGTGCGAGTTCCTCGGCAACCGCGCGTCCTCACCCGGCGGCGGGATTTCTATTGGATGGAACAACACCACCACCCACATCGAGAACAGCGTCTTCAGCGGGAACATGGCAGGATACGGCGGCGGCATGGCCCCCGGCAACAACGCAGCGCCCACGGTGGTCGGCTGCTCCTTCCTCGGCAATACGGCCACGCAGTACGGCGGCGCGCTGGACCACAGCGACGGCTCGGCCGCAAGCTACACCAACTGCGTCTTCTACGGCAACACGGCCACGACGGACGGGGACGTGATGCGGAACAACGACACCGGCACGCCGGCGGCGCCTTCGTTCACGAACTGCCTGGTGCAGGGGGGCCTGGCCGGCGCGGGTGTGGTCAACGTAAACACGGCCGCGCCCGTCGACAACGGCGGCAACATCGACGCCGACCCGGCCTTCCCCGACCTCTCGCCCCTCGGCGGGAACTGGACGCTGATCGAGTCGGACCCGCAGCACCAGCAGATGGTGCTGACCAGCAGCACCGGCGGCTTTGCCCCGAGCGCGCTGAAGGGGCTCTACATCCAGACCGACCTGGCCGGCATGCCCGTCCACTCCCTCATTCTCGCCAACACCGCCGATACCATCACCATCCTCGGTCCGGCTCCGAGCGCGGTCGTCGGCGACCCGTACGCCATCTTCGACTACCATCCGCTGGCGCACTCGCCGCTCCTCAACCGCGGTGCGAACGGCGCGGTGACCCGCGGCATCGACCTGGACGGCACGACGCGCATCCAGCGCGGCGAGGTGGACATCGGCGCGTTCGAGACCGCGCCCTCGGTGGACGCCCGTATCTACGTCGACGCCTCCGCCGGCGGCGCGAACGACGGCACCACCTGGGCCAACGCCTACACCCGCCTCGAGGCCGCGCTCAACATGGCGCAGACCGGAACGGAGATCTGGGTCGCCGACGGCGCCTACGTCCCGACCGACGGCGCCGACCGGTCCCTCAGCTTCCGCATCTACGACGGGGTGAAGGTCTACGGCGGCTTCACCGGCGGCGAGGCTACGCTGGGCGCCCGCGGCGACTGGCGCGACGCGCCGACCATTCTCTCGGGCGACCTCCTCGGCAACGACATCGACCCCTTCGGCATGCGCACGGACAACAGCTTCCACGTGCTCGAACTCTACCACAACAACGCGGTCCTGGACGGGTTCTTCATCACGGGCGGCTACGCCGACGGGACCGGCGACTATGAAAACGGCGGCGGCATCCGCATCGACAACGCCAGCGGCGTGACGCTGTCGCACCTCACCATCAGCGACAACTACGCCCAGACAATCGGCGCGGGGCTGTACGGCACCACCACGGCGAACCTGCTGCTCCGCGACGTCCTCTTCCTGGACAACTACACCGACGGGGCGGGCGGCGGCGCGCAACTGGACGGCGGGTCGGGCGCCATCGTCAACGCCGTCTTCGACACCAACACGGCCGGCACTTACGGCGGCGGCCTGCGCATCCTCAACGCCGACTACACGGTCGCCAACAGCGTCTTCTTCCAAAACGACGCCTGGGGCGAGGGCGGCGGGGCGGCGCTGGGCTGGAGCGCCTCGACCTTCGTCAACTGCACCTTCCACAACAACACCGCCACCCTGAAGGGCGGCGCCCTCTCGGCCTGGGAGGCCACCCCGCGCTTCGACAACTGCATCCTCCATGGCAACACGGCCGCCGGCGCCGGCACCGGGGACGAGATCTTCGCCAACAGCGGCGGCGCCTTCGCCGTCACCGTCACCAACAGCTTCGTCCAGGGCGGCGTGGCCGGCACGAAGGTGTCGGAGAACGGCAACGCCACGGTGACCGACAACGGCGGCAACATCGAGGGCACCCCCGGCTTCGTCAACCCCTTCAACGCCGATGGCGCCGACGACCGCTGGTGGACCGCCGACGATGGCCTGCGCATTCAGCAGAACGCGGTGACGCAGAACACGGGGGCGAACGCGCTCCTGCCGGCCGACGCCGGCGACCTGGACAACGACGCCGACACCGCCGAGACGCTGCCGGCCGACCCGCTCGGGAACGCGCGCGTGCAGGGCGGACTGGTGGACATGGGCGCGTACGAGAGCGCCAACACCGCCCCGGCGGCCCTCACCCTCAGCAACGCCAGCGGCGCTGGAAATGTGAGCGGCGCGGTCGTCGGCTGGCTCCACGCCAGCGACCCCGACCGCAACAACCCCGTCGCCTTCAGCATCGTCAGCGACCCCGACAATGTCTTCCAGGTCTTCGAGGACGGCGACGGGCTCTGGTGGCTCGCGCTCCAGGCCGGCAAGGACATGGCCCTCGCCGCCCACAGCGTCACCCTCCGCGCCAGCGACGGCGACGCCACCGTCGACAAGACCTACACCATCAACCCCCTCGCCGGCCCGGGGACCTTCACCGACAGCGGACAGACGCTGGGGACGAGCGCCGGCTACGACATCGCCCTGGGCGATTTGGACGGCGACGGTGACCTCGATGCCTTTGTGGCGAACTATGGCGAAGCCAACAAGGTCTGGCTCAACAACGGCGACGGCACCTATACGGTGGTCGCCGAAGATTACGGGGCTGCGGCGGCCCGTGGCATCCCCCTGGGCGACCTCGACGGGGACGGGGACCTCGATGCCTTTGGGGCAAACAACGACGCCAACAAGGTCTGGCTCAACGACGGCGACGGCACCTTTACGGTGGTCGCGGAAAATTACGGAACTGCGCTCTCAGTTGGCATCTCTCTGGGCGACCTCGACGGGGACGGGGACCTCGATGCCTTTGTGGCGAACGAAGGCCAGGCCAACAAA
>CAZKKD010000407.1:0-3912 GCA_964553265.1 uncultured Planctomycetales bacterium
GCGGGCCGACCATTTCGGACCTGTCGCATTCCATCATGCGGGCAACCGGCGGGTTGGCGTAGCGGATGGCGCCGTCCTGGATGATGGCGATCCCGTCGCCGGCGTTCTCCACAAGGGATCGGTACTTCTCCTCGTTTTCGCGGAGCGCGGCTTCGGCCTGCCGGCGGGCGCGGATGTCGTGGAGGAAGACCAAAAGCGCGTCGCGGCCATCGTACTGGAAGGGGGCGATGCTGATTTCGACCGTCGGGCCGTCCTCGCCGTCGGGATGGCGCAGGCGGACCTCGTAGAGGGCCTCCACCGCTTCGCCGGCCAATCGTCGGCGGTGCCGTTCGGCGACCTCTTCGCGCGCGTCGGGGTGAAGCAGATCCAGAAAGGGGTGCTCCCACAGGTCGTCCAGGCGGCGGCCGGTGAGTTCGGCGACCTTGGGGTTGGCGTAGCGGAGTTTCCAGTCCTGGACGACGGCGATGCCGTCGCGGGCGTTCTCGACCACGGCGCGGTACTTCTCTTCGCTCTCCTGGAGCGCTTCGAGGGCGCGGCGGTGTTCGGTGATGTCGCGGACGATGCCGCAGACGCCGCTCACCGCGCCGCCGGCGTCGTGGAGCGGCACCTCGCAGATGTGGAGGGTTCGCGTCACGTGGTTCAGCGTCAGGTCGGCAATCGCGCTCATCTCCTCACCGGCCAGCACGCGGCGGTCGGTGCGCTCGATACGGTGCGCTTCGTCGGGAGGCATAAGGTCGGCGGCGGTCCTGCCGAGGATTTCGGACGCCGGCAGGTTCAGCATCCGCTCCAGCGCCGGGTTGACGAGGCTGTAGCGGAGATCGGTGTCCTTGGTGAAGATCATGTCGCGGGCCGATTCGGCGACGGCGCGGAAGCGCTGCTCGCTCTGGCGGAGCGCCTCTTCGGCCACCTTCTGATCGGTGATGTCGCGTGCGACCAGCAGCACCGCGCGCGGGCCCTGTCCGGTGCGGAGCGGTTCGATGCTGGTGCGGAACCAGCGATCCCGGCCCTGGAGGACGCTCGGGGCCTCGCCGAGCCAGCCCCGGTCGTGATCCAGCACCTCGCGGATGCGGGCGGCATGCCGGTCGGCCACCGGTTCGGGGAAGACCTCCCAGAGCGTCAGGCCCACGAGCTCGTCCACGTCCATGCCCGCCTGCCGCGCGGCGGTGCGGTTGGCGAAGAGGAAGACGCCGGTCTCGTCGATGCTGAAGATGGCCTCGCCCGCGCTCTCCACCAGCGCCCGGTAGCGCTCCTCGCTGTCGCGGAGTGCGGTGTCGGTGCGGCGCTGGCGGCGGCGCTCGGAGAGCATCTGGCAGGCTTCTTCCACCAAGAGGCGCATCTGGTTGGTGCGCGCGCCGTCGAAGGCATGCGGGATGTCGGCATAGACCATCACCCCGCCTTCCATCTCGCCGTCGATGATGACCGGCAGCGCCAGGTTGGACGCGTAGCCGAGCTCCAGTGCGTAATCGCGCCAGGCACGGAACCCTTCGTCGTTCGCGAGGTCGGCGTAGCCGAAGGGGCGCTTTTCCAGGATGGCCCGGCTCATGGCGCAGTCGGCGTCGGGGCGGGTGACCGGCGCGATGCGCAGCACGAGTGCGTCGAGGTAGTGGTCGGCCCGGCCGCGCGAGAAGATGGGGCGCACCTCGCGGCCGTCAAACTGGCCGTACCAGGCTATGCAGAGGCCGTACTCCTCGACAATCGTCCCGAGGCAGAGCTCCCACAGCTCCTGGTCGCGCAGTGCGGGCAGCGCGCCGCGGATGCGGGCAAGGACGGCCTGGAACGCGGCGGAGTCGGCGAGCCGTCGGTTGGCCTCCTCCAATTCCTCGGTTCGGCGGCGCACCTGCTCTTCCATCTCGGAGTAGGCGTGCTGCAGCGCGTCCTCGGCCGTGCAGCGGTCGGTGACGTCACGGACGTACTCGATGATGCCGCGGATCTCGCCGGTCTTCCGGTCCTTCAGCGGAAAGCTGTAGAGATCGAGCCAGCCGACCTGCCTGCCGTCGGCGGCGCACTTCGGTACCAGTTCCTTGGCCGACTGCCCCGTCGCCAGTGCTTCCTGCGTGGGGCAGATCTCGCAGAGGCGATCCCGGCTGTGGTAGACCTCGAAGCATTTTCGACCGACGATGGGGGTGTCGGCCTGGTACCAGCGGCGCATGGTGTCGTTGACCCAGAGGATGGTGTAGTCGGTGGAGAGGATGGAGATGCCGTCGAGAATGCTGTCGAAGATGGCCTCGAAGGAGACGGGAAGCTGCGGGCTGATGGCGTCGGCGTGCTCCGCATCGGGGAGCGGCGGATCCGGAGTCGGCGCGTCGACGGGCATGGTGGCGGTCTCCCTCGGGCCTCGGGGCATCCGCGGGCGTCTGTTGTGTTCGCCTGGCTTGTGCGCCCGGTACGGGCCTCCCGTCGCGGGCGTGCCCGGCCCGTCGGCCGCGCGGGCGCGGCGCACGCCTGTACGGTAGACGGAGAACCCCTGACTGTCCAGTGGAAACCCATAGCCGGCCCGACCTTCGGTGCGGTGTTCCTGGGACGCCTCGCGCTGCGGCGAAGGGCGCTGCGGTGCGGCTCAGGCCGGCGGTGCGGCTTCCGACAGGGTTTCGCGGATGGCGTTGGCGAGTGCGGTCGCGTGCGGGGCCTGCACCATGGTCTGATGGTCCCCGGGCGCCATCTGCACCGTCACGCCGGCGCCGGCCCACCGCCCCCACCCGAGCGTGGGATCGCCGGGGCTGTGCGTCTCGGCGGCCGTGGTTTCGTCGGCGGCACGGAGGAGGGTGATGCGGACGGGGAGCTTCCGCGGGCGGTAGGCCTCGACGGCGGTGTAGTTTGCGGTGGCGACCGCGAGGAGCCGCTCCGCCTGCTCGACGCCGAAGCCCGGCGGGACGCAACCCGCTGCCTCCGCTTCGCCGATGGCCCGCACCAGGCGCTGCTTTGGCGGCAGCGTCCGCAACGCGTCCGGATCGATCTCCACCAGTCCACCGAGGAGGGCGGCGATGATCTCGGCGTCGTCGTGGGCGTGGGTGCGGCCCTCGAAGAGCGTGGGGTCGTAACTGTCAAGAAGGATGAGGCTGGCAACGTCCCGCCCCCGCGCGATGAGGGCATCGGCCAGCGCCGCCGCCGCCACCCCGCCGAAGGACCAGCCCCCGAGGTGGAACGGGCCGTCGGGCTGTTGGGCGACCAGCGTTTCCGCATAGAGCGCCGCCATCTCCGGGATGCTCATGATGGGGGCGCGATCCGGTTCAATCCCCGCCGCCTGCAGGCCGTAGAGGGGTTGGTCCGTGCCGAGTGCGCGCGCGAGCGGGGTGTAACAGAGCACGGTGCCGCCGGTGGGGTGGACGAGGGTGAGCGGCGGCGCATCGCCGCGGGGCTGGACCGGGACGAGCGGGCTCCAGGTCTCGGGTGCGGCGGTGCGGCGCGCGCGCAGCGACGCGGCAAGGCGTTCGACCGTGGTGTCGCGGAAAAGATCGGTCAGGGGCAGCGCCACGCCGAAGCGGTCCTGGAGTGCGCTCATGAGGCGGACGGCGAGGAGCGAGTGGCCCCCGACGGCGAAGAAGTCGTCCCGGACGCCGACGGGCCGGCGGTCAAGGAGCTCCTCCCAGATCTGCGCCACGCCGAGTTCCCAGGTGTCGCGGGGGGCGAGGAAGCCGGCCGCGCTATCGTCGCCGGGGGCGTCGAGCTGGTCGAGCTTGGCGAAGCGTTCGGCGCGTTCCTGCGCCTTGTCCTGGCTCATGTGATTGATGCCGAAGAACTGGTTGTCGCCGAAGACGATCCGGTCGATGGGGTGCTCGATACTCATGCGGCGTCTCCTGCGCGGGCCAGCGCGTTGTCGGCGAAGAGTTGCTCGATCACGCGCAGGTTCGCGGTCGCATCGGCGAAGGTGCAGCGCACCGGACGCCCCGTCCCGCTCTCCGAGAACAAGGTCCT
>CAZKKD010000408.1:0-3888 GCA_964553265.1 uncultured Planctomycetales bacterium
CCATGAGTGGCTTTCCCGTCCTGCCGCCGTTAGGTCAAATTAGGCCACGAGGCAATACCCCGCACCGATAATCCGGATGGTGTCACCGCGCATGGTAAAGCGCACAGTCAGAACTCCCCCGCCGGCCCTTCCGATACAGTAGAATCGCTCTTCCGCTCCGCTGTGTTTCCTGTCCCGCGCAACGACACGTCGTGGATCGAAGAAGGCTTCCTGCGCCAGCGCGAAATTGACCCCATGCTTCCGGCAGTTTTGCTCCTCCTTGCGAACGTCCCACTCGAACGAAGGCAACCGACGCCCTTCCATATCATTTACCATACATCAATATGGTCGACGCGCAACCCGATTCCTCGTATTCAGTACACCTCCGGCACGAAGGTCTGGTCGGCCAGGGGCGGGCGGACGTAACCGTCGTTCTTCTGGCGCGGGGGCAGCTTCAGCGGCGGCGGGGTGAGGTCCTTGTAGGGAATCTGCGTAAGGAGGTGCCGGATGCAGTTGAGGCGGGCACTGCGTTTTTCGTCCGCGTTCACCACCCACCACGGCGCCTGCTTGATGTCGGTGTACTTGAACATCTCGTCCTTGGCGCGGGAGTAGTCGACCCAGCGGGTGCGCGCCTCCAGGTCCATCGGCGAGAGCTTCCAGCGCTTGGTGGGGTCCTTGATGCGATCCTGAAAGCGTTCCTCCTGCTCGTCGTCGCTCACCGAAAACCAGTACTTGATGAGGGTGAAGCCGCTGCGGATCAGCATCCGCTCGAACTCCGGGCAGGAGCGCATAAACTCGGCGTATTCCTCGTCGGTGCAGAAGCCCATCACCCGCTCGACGCCGGCGCGGTTGTACCAGCTCCGGTCGAAGAGCACCATCTCGCCCGCCGCGGGGAGCTGGTTGACGTAGCGCTGGAAGTACCACTGCGTCTTCTCTTTCTCCGTCGGCGTGCCGAGGGCGACCACGCGACAGATGCGGGGGTTGAGCGTCTCGGTAATGCGCTTGATGGTGCCGCCCTTGCCGGCGGCGTCGCGCCCCTCGAAGAGCACCACCACGCGCAGGCCCTGGTCCTTGATCCACTCCTGCAGCTTGACGAGCTCGATGTGGAGCTTGTCGAGCTCGTCCTCGTAGTAAGACTTCTTCAGCCGGCCGCTCTTCGTGTGCTTCTTCGGCGCCGGTTCGGGCAGGGGCGTGCGCGCGTCGTCCTTGCCCGTGCGGCCCCGGCCGGCGGCGTCCTTGCCCTTCTTCTTCGATTTGCTCACGGATGTCCTCCCCGCATCGGCTTCGGTCGTGCGTAGCCCCGCACCACACTGCGCCCTGATACAATACCCCGCGCCGGCGACGCTGGCAACCGCGTGACGCCCCATTTTCCCCGGAAACCGTCAGGCCACCGGCACGGTGCCCACCCGGCGGAACCGGCCCGGCGGGATGCCGATGGCCCGCTTGAAGGCGCGCGAAAAGTGCGCCGGTGCGTCGTAGCCGAGCCGCGCGGCCGTCTCCTTCACCGAACAGCCCGCCTCCTTCAGCAGGTGGCAGGCCAGCAGCATCCGCTCCCGCTGCAGGTACCGGTAGGGCGAGACCCCCAGCACCTCCGCGAACGCCCGGCTCAGGTGCTCGCGGCTCACCCCCACCATCCGCGCCAGGTCGCCGGCGTTCAGGCAGCGCTCCACGTTCGCCTCCGCCGCCACCCGCGCCCGGCGGACCAGCGCCTCGGCGGCCGTCGGCTCGTCGCGGTCCGGCTCGCCCGCCGCCGCCAGCGCAAGCAGGAGTTCGCTCACCTGCGCCGCTCCCTCGGCGGCGGTCACCTCGCACGGCACCCCGTCGTCCCGCCGGCAGGCGAGGATGCGCCCCACCGCCGCGCCGTCCAGCGGCAGGGCATAGATCGCCCCGTAGCGCGCCAGGAGTTCGCGCACCTGGGCCACGGCCGTCTCGCCGGTGAAGCTGACCCAGACGAAGGTCCACGGCGCCGTGCCGTCGGGGGGATAGTAATAGGCGGTCTCCGCATCGCGGATTTCGCACAGGAAGCCCGTCCCCGCCGGCACACGGTGCTCGCCCGCCGCGTCGCGGTAACGCCCCTCGCCCTCCAGCGTGACCTTGAAGATGCAGTGCCGCTCCCCCTGGCGGTATCGACCCTCGTGCCGGTAGGCCGGCGTGTCGATGGTCTCGCTCGCCACGGTCAGGAGGCGCGGAAAACTGCCCAGCGGGCGCAGGGTCTGGTAGGAGGAATGCCAGAGAATCATATCACGAATTGGCATCTTTCATCAAACAATACGGCCTTGGCGAACCGGGAATGGTCTATAGAATCGCTTTTCGTGGTTGCTGTCAATCACAGAATCGTCACTTTCGAGCAGGATTCGCGTTCTCAACAGGAGACCCACCGATGGCCAAGATCACCTTCCTCGGCGCCGGCAGCACCGTCTTCGCGAAAAACGTTCTCGGCGACGCCATGCTCGCCGAGCCCTTCCACGACGCCCACATCGCCCTTTACGACATCGACGGCGCGCGCCTGAAAGAGTCGAAGGCGATGCTCGACATCCTCAACGCCAACGTCAACAAGGGCCGCGCCCGCATCACCGCCCACCTCGGCGTCAAGAACCGCCGCACGGCGCTGCGCAACGCCGACTTCGTCGTCAACGCCATCCAGGTCGGCGGCTACAAGCCCTCCACCGTCATCGACTTCGAGATCCCCAAGAAGTACGGCCTGCGGCAGACCATCGCCGACACGCTCGGCATCGGCGGCATCTTCCGCGCGCTGCGGACCATCCCGGTGATGTTCGACTTTGCCCGCGACATCGAGGCGGTCTGCCCCGACGCCTGGTTCCTCAACTACACCAACCCCATGGCGATGCTCACCGGCGCGATGCTGCGCGGTACCGACGTCAAGACCGTCGGCCTTTGCCACTCGGTGCAGGTCTGCGCCCCGAGCCTGCTCAACTCGGTCGGCATGCAGGACCAGGTGAAGAAGCTGCAGTGGAAGGTGGCCGGCATCAACCACATGGGCTGGCTCCTGGAGATCACCGACGACGGCAGGGACCTCTACCCGAAGATCAAGAAGAAGGCGGCCCAGCTCCTCAAGAAGTGGCGCAAGGCCGGCGCCGAAAAGCACGGCAACATGGTTCGCCTCTTCCTCATGCTCCAGTTCGGCTACTACATCACCGAGTCGAGCGAGCACAACGCCGAGTACTGCCCGTGGTTCATCAAGCGCACCCACCCGGAGCTCATCGAGGAGTTCAACATCCCCCTCGACGAGTATCCCCGCCGGTGCGAAAACCAGATGCGCGGCTGGAAACAGCAGGCCGCCGAACTCACCGACAAGACAAAGCTCACGCACAACCGCAGCCACGAGTACGCGAGCTACATCATGGAAGCCATCGAGACCGACCGCCCCTACCACATCGGCGGGAACGTGATGAACACCGGCCTCATCCCCAACCTGCCGCACAACTGCGTCGTCGAGGTCCCCTGCCTCGTCGACCGCAACGGCGTCCAGGGGGTCCACGTCGGCGACCTGCCCGAGCCGTGTGCCGCGCTCAACCGCACCAACATCAACCCGCAACTGCTCACCATCGAGGCCGCGCTCACCAGACGCAAGGAGCACATCTACCAGGCCGCGATGCTCGACCCCCATACCGGCGCCGAACTCGGCATCGACGAGATCCGCAGCCTCTGCGACGACCTCATCGACGCCCACGGCAAGATGCTGCCGACCTACAAGTAGCGGCCGCCCGACACGTCGCCCTTCCGAAACACGACACGCCCGCGGAAGCCCCCCCCGGGCGTGCTTCGTGGACGACCGCCGGCCGCGGCAGTGGGCGACGGGCGGAAACGCCGCAGGGGCCCCCCGGGCGGCCCCCGCCGCCGGGCCAGCCGGCGGCCGCCGCACGACGGGCGTGGTGTGCATCTCCGTCC
>CAZKKD010000409.1:0-3881 GCA_964553265.1 uncultured Planctomycetales bacterium
GCGGGGGCGAGGGCGTCGGGGGTGAGGGAGCGCCGCCTCGGCGTGGTGGAGTGGCGGTAGGCGACGTCGAGGGTGGTGCCCTGTTCGCGCTCGGCCTGGAGCCGGTCGGTCAGCGGCGCCAGGTCCACCGTTTGGCGGTTCAGCTTCTTCGAGTCGGCGTTGACGGCGGCGAGCTGGTCGTCGTAGAGGCACTTGGTGTCGTGCAGCAGCCGGCCGATCAGGGTGGACTTGCCGTCGTCCACGCTGCCGGCGGTGGTGAAGCGCAGCAGCTCGGCTTCGCGGTTTTCGCGCAGGAGGGTGTCGATATCGGTCGCGGCCATTAGAAGTATCCTTCCCGCTTCTTCTGCTCCATGGAGCTGTCCTGGTCGTGGTCGATGACGCGGGTGATGCGTTCGCTTTCGCGGACCACCATCATCTCCTGGATGATCTCCCGCACCGTGGTCGCTTCCGAGCGCACCGCCCCCGTGCAGGGGTAGCAGCCGAGCGTCCGGAACCGGCAGAGCACCTCCTCGGGTTCCTCGCCTTCGGCCAGCGGGGTGCGGGGGCCGACCGAGATGAGCTGGCCGCCGCGTTCCAGCATCGGCCGCTTCCGGGCGAAGTACATCGGCACCACCGGGATCTGCTCCAGGTGGATGTAGTGCCAGACGTCGAGCTCCGTCCAGTTGGAGATCGGGAAGACGCGGATCGATTCGCCGGGATTGATGCGGCTGTTGTAGAGGCTCCAGAGCTCGGGCCGCTGGTTCTTCGGGTCCCACTGGCCGTGGGGGTCGCGGAAGGAGAAGATGCGCTCCTTGGCGCGGCTCTTCTCCTCGTCGCGGCGGGCCCCGCCGAAGGCGGCGTCGTAGCCTCCCGCTTTCAGGCCGTCCAGGAGGGCCTTGGTCTTGAGCGCGGCGCAGCATTTGACCGTGCCCCAGTCCCAGGGGTTCGCCCCGGCGGCGATGGCCTCTTCGTTCCGGTGGACGACCAGCTCCGCGCCGAGTTCGGCGGCGGTGCGGTCGCGGAACTCGATCATCTCCGGGAATTTCATCCCCGTGTCGATGTGGAAGAGCGGGAACGGGATCTTCCCGGGCGCAAAGGCTTTGCGCGCGAGGTGGAGCATGACGGAGGAGTCCTTTCCGATCGAGTAGAGCATGACCGGCTTCTCGAACTCCGCGACCACCTCGCGCAGGATGTGGATGCTCTCCGCTTCGAGGTACTCGAGGTTGGTGACGCGGTACGATTCCATGGCGGCGTTCGCCTTTCCTCATGAATCCCGTCTTTGTGCTCTGCGTCTGTCGGTGCGGGGGAGATGCGCCCCGAATTCGGAGGCCGCTATCATAGGAAATCGGTCCCGGCAGCGCAATAGCGCGTTTGCCGTTGCCGGAGAGGCAGGGTTTGCTATAATCGACGGTATGGATGCAACGCCCGGCTCTTTCTCCGAATCCCCTTCCGCGACCGCGCGCCGCCGATTCCGCGTTCTGCACGCGGTTGTGGGCGTGCTGCTGGCCTGTGCGGCCGCGTACCTGGCCCTGCGGCTGCCGCGGTACTGGCATGCGTCCTGGCCCCGGCTGGGGACGCACCTGGCGGCGCTGGGCGGGGCGGCGCTGGGCGCGCTGCTCTCGGGCGCGCTGGCGTGGCGTGCGCCGGACGCCGCGGTCCGGGCGCGGCTGTGGCGGCGCGGCGTTGCCTGGCGGGTGGGGCTGTCGGTGCTTGGGCTCTGCATTGCCGTAACGCTGGCGGTGGGCCAGTTCGCGCCGCGTGACGTCTTTCGCGCCGCGCTCCTGGTTTCCTATGCAATCTATTTGATCCCAAGGGTTTCTGTCTGTTTGGCCGAGCGTCTGTCCCGGCCGCCGCTGCGGCGGGTGCTGCGGGCGGCCGACCTGGTTGCGTTCAATCTGCTCCTGGCCGTTCTTCTGTTGGAGGGGGGGCTGCGGCTCGTCGCGGTGGGGACGCACAGTCCGCTTCTTTCGGCGCCCAACGTCAAGGCTGTCAAGCGGATCGAGGATCACCGCCTCCGTCCGGGACAGATGCACCTCGGCTTTCCGGCCAATGCGCAAGGCTTTTACGACGAAGAGATTGCGAAGGAGAAGCCCGTCGGGACGCTCCGGATCCTCGGCGTGGCTGACAGCTTCGGCGTGGAGACGGTGCCCTATCCGGACAACTTTCTGACCCGCCTGGAATCCGCCCTTCCGGCCGCGGATGCGGAGCTGTCGCCCGTGGAGGTGGTCAACCTGTCGGTGGACGGGGTGAGCCCGGCGGCGTATGCGTATCTGCTGGAGGAGCACTTCGCAGCGCTTGGGGCCGACTGGGCGGTGGCCTGCCTCTTCGTCGGCAACGACATCGGCTGGCTGCCGCAGCAGGAGGTGGCGCTGTCGTTCCTGCGGCGGGAGAGCTGGTACGCCTGGTTCGTGCCCGAGCGGTTGCTGCGCATCGCAGCCGAGGGCGAGCGCCGCGCCGAAGCGGAGAATGGCGCCCGCGACAACGCGCGGGATCCGGATGACGAGGATCTGCCCGTTGCCGATGGTGCGGCGGAGGCGGAGGGCGAACTCCAGCCCACCTTCTCGAGAGAGACCTATCTGCGTATCGAATTGAAGCGCCTGCCGGTCTGCCTGCGGGCGGGGCAGGACGGCGCGCTCGACGACCGCTACCCGCAGCTCTGGGGTCTGCTCCGGCGGATGCGGCGGGTGACGCAGGGGCGGATGCTGGTGGTTGTCATCCCGGACGAGTTCCAGGTGGATGATGCGCTGTGGACGCGGGTGCTGGACCACGCGCCCGCGCCGCCGGACGCCTATGATCGCCTCCGCCCGCAGCGGGAGATCGAACGCTTCTGCGAGGCCGAAGGCATCGCCCACCTCGACCTTCTGCCGGCGCTCCGCGCGGCCCACGGGCCGGAAACCCCGGTCTACGCCCCCCGCGACACGCACTGGAACGCGCGCGGCCACGCCATCGCCGCCGACCGCATCGCCGCCGCCCTGGCCGAACGCCTGCGGCCGGTCGATGCTCCCTGACACGACAGCGGCACTTCGGATCCGGAGAGGGCCGAATGGCAAGGCGCCCGCCTCATCTGTATGTCGGGTGGTGGTGTGGTGGTGAGGGAGGGGCGGGGAATGTGCTGGCGCCGCGCTATCGCTTTCGCGCCACCGCGAAGATGGAGAGGCCCGGCAGCGGCAGCCAGGCGGTCCAGCGCTGGATCGGGACGAGCGCGTCGAAGATCTTGAGCTGGATCTTGCTGAACTTCTTGCGCCGCAATACCTTGCCGTTCAGCCACCAGCCCGGCAGTCCCATCCAGTTGATGCTGCGCATGACGTCCACTTCGTAGCCATTCTTCACCAGCAGCCCTCGCAGGCCGAGCTGGTCGTAGCGGCGGTGGTGATCCAGTTCGCGGTCGAGGACGGAGAAGAGCGAGGCGTACTGCGGCACCTGGAGGATGAGCCGCCCGCCCGTGGGCAGCAGGTCGTGGATGGCCCGGATCGCCGCCCCGTCGTCCTCCAGGTGTTCCAGCATGTTGAACGCCACCACGGTGTCGACGTCGCGGTCGGCCATGCGCTGGTAGTCTTCGGCCTTTGTCGCGTCGAGGGGCTCGACCGCCACGTTTTCGCGGCCGGCGTACTGGGATTTGAGCTGCTCCAGATAGATGGGGTCCACGTCGCTGGCGATGAAGCGCCGGGCGCTCAGGAGGTGCCGCGACATGTTGCCGATGCCGCTGCCGAGCTCCAGCACGCAGTGGCCCAGGTGGGGGCGCGCCAGGTCGGCCACCCAGCGCGCGTAGCGGCGCGCGTCGCTCATGGCGGCCAGGACCTCGTGCCCGTAGCGCTCGTCCCAGCAGTCGTCGATGGCCCAGTACTTCAGGATGACGCCGAAGGCGCGCACCCCGTCGCGCCAGGTGATCTTCTTCCCCTCGT
>CAZKKD010000410.1:0-3875 GCA_964553265.1 uncultured Planctomycetales bacterium
CCCGCCGGGCGAACGCGCGGGCCCTCGAGGGCAGTGGGCTCGGGCGAACGGCCGCCGAGGTCGAGGACGGGCGAGGTGGTGTCGTTCTCGGCCAGCCCGTTCGCGCGCAGGAAGGGCAGGAGGATCATGTAGGTCAGGCGGCTCTCTTCGGAGGCGTCCAGCACCTCGACGCGGAAGCCGGTCTCGTGGGCGATGCGGTCGAGCAGGTGGTCCTGGTTGGTGGCTTCGCGGATGGCGCTGGTGGCGACGACGCTGCAGGTCTCGACCTGGTATTCGTCCAGGACGCGGCGGAAGTTCCGGAGCACCTCGCAGAGGGCGCGCATGGTCGGCGGGGTGACGCGCTTGAGCTGAAACGTGTCGGTGCCGATCGCGATGGGGTGGACCAGCTGTTCCAGCGGTTCGACCGTGTTGGAGTCGGAATCGGGATCGGCCTGGGCAATCTCCATCCGGACGGCGGTGGCGCCGACGTCGATGGCGGCGAGGATCGCCGGCGCCCGCTTCTTCGCCTTGGAGGACCGGGACCGCTTCTTCTGCGCACCGGCCGTTTTCGCCTTGCCGGCCTTCTTCCCCTTGGAGGATTTCGTCGTCGATTTGCGGCTTGCCATGCACGTTCCCCGGTAGGCCCGTCCTCCCCGGTACGATACCGGCCCCGGCCGTGGAGCGTCAAGTGAAAATGGTGTGAGGACGCCTTGCCGGTCGGGCGTCGGGCCGGGCGCCGCGGCGGAACGCGCACAGACCCGCCCGGAAGGGGGGCGCTGCGGCGGAGCCGGCGCGGCCGTGATACGCTCAGGGCGTGCGCGCGCCGATCCAGAAGGCGTGCTCGTCGTCAATGACGTGGCGGAGCAGGCGGCAGGCGTCCGCATCCGCCGGCCAGCCGTATCCGCTCCGGGGCAGGCCCAGCGTGAAGGTGGCGTCGGCGCCGACCTGTGCGGCGACGCAGCGGCCGCCCAGGGCGTTGAGGATCTCGCCCATCACGTCGGACTCGGCGTCCGGCGGCATCGCTTCGCCCGAGTAGAGCGTCCGGGCCAGCTTCGTGGCCAGGCCGGCCGGATAGACCAGCAGAATCTCGCCCTGCACCGGCGTCTTGACCTCCAGCCGGGACCACCGCCACGTTGTCGCGGGCGCGCCGGGCGCGTGGCCGTCGGGAAGGCTGTCGTTGTCTTCGGGCAGGGCGCCGTCCGGGCAGGGCGCCACCTCGACAAAGGCCATGCCTTCCAGCGTCTCGGTGGCGGCGGCGGAGAGGCAGTGGTCCAGCGCGTCGCGGTCGATCATGCCCAGCCCTCCGCGTCCGCGCCGGCGTCGGCGTCCGTGTCCACGGCTTCGATGGTTTCCAGGGCCTGCGCCAGGACGGCGGGATTGATCGGCTTGCCGAGGACGGCGCGCGCGCCGAGTTCGGTCAGCTCCCGCGCCTTTGCGGGGGTGTCGGCGCTCGTGATGACGAGAATCGGCAGCCCGTGCAGCGTGGGGCTGGCGGCGATGCGGCGCAGGAGCCCGGTCCCGTCGATCCTCGGCATGGTCAGGTCGGTGACCAAGAGATCCGTCACCGCCTCCCGCAGGCGGGCCAGGGCCTCCTCGCCGTCGGCGGCTTCGACGAACTCGGCTTCCCGCAGCCCCGCAATCTCCAGGCAGCGGCGGGTGAAGAGCCGCGCCGTCGCCGAGTCGTCCGCAATCACCACCCGCTTCATGCCGCCCCTCCGTCCTGGTGCGTCGTGTCGGTACGCGCGTCCAAGTTCAGGTCATTCCGTCGCCGCTGCCGGCCAGCATCCCGGCCAGGCGCTCGCCCTCGATCTGCGTCTCGAGAAAGAGAGCCTCCAGGTCGGCGTTCCGGAGCGGGTAGAAGGTCTCGTACCCCGTCGCGATGGGATAGCGGAGCGTATCCGCACCGGTGCCGTCGCCGTGCATCATCGCCACCATGTCGCCGAGGTGGATGGCGTAGACGAGCGGTTGCTCCGCTTCCGGGGCCTCGGCGGGCCGGTGGTGGAAGGCCGCGGCGGCCACCAGCGGTTCGGGCAGGCCCCAGCGCTCCAGCAGCCGCCCGCCCACCTCGGCATGGTCGACGCCCGCGATCTCGCGTTCCGCGGCAAGGTAGTCGTCCGCTTCCCCCGCATCCAGGCGCGCCACGATGGCCGGGACGCGGCCGTCCAGGTAGATCGAAAGGACGGCCTTGCCCACGTCGTGCAGAATGCCGGCGGTAAAAGCCACCCCCGGCGCCGGTGCGGGCTGACCGCGTTCGGCGATGCGACGGGCCGCCAGCGCGGTGTAGAGCCCGTGAGTCCAGAGCGCGCCGGCCTCCGCCGCGTAGCCGCCCAGTTCGGCCTGGAACACCCCCGGCGCGCACCGCGCCAGCGCCACGCCCAGGACGGTGCGCTCGCCGAGGTAGGCCACCGCGTCGCGCAGGCTGGCGACGGGCTGCGCCCGGCCGGCCGCGGCGCTGTTGGCCGCGCGGAGCACCGCGGCGGTGAGCGCGGCATCGGTCTCGATCACCTCCACCTCGTCGGCGATCGTATGGTCCGGCTCGCCCGACAGGGCCAGTAGCCGGGCCGCGCTGGCCGGCAGCGGCGGGATCTCCTCGACGGATCGGAAGATGTCGTCGGCACCCATGCGTTCGCCCCGATGCTGCCCGGTTGCGCGTGTGCGGCCCGGATCAGATGGTCCACGGCTCGCGACCGGGACTGCTCAGGTGCACCCGGCCCGTGGTCGTGTCCACGGTCACGCTTCGGCTGATGCTGCCGCCCACGTCTTCGGCAATGGCCCCCATCCCGTATTGCCACAACACTTTGCGGATTGCAAGAAGGTTTCGCTTGCCGATGTTGAAGGTCCGGTTCGGATCGGCCACCGACGCGCCGCCGACCAGCTTCACGATGTAGCTGCGCGCCTGCGCCTGCGCGCCGGCATGCTTCATCGCGTCGATGAGAGCCGGGACGCCGGTGTCGGCAAAGTGCCCCGGCCGCTCCCTTGCCCGCGCGGGGCTGACCGCGCTTTCCGGCAGCGCGATGTGCGCCATGCCCACGGTGCGCGTCTTCGCATCGAGAAGAATCACCGCCACGCAGCTTCCGAGCGCGAGCGTGCGGACCGCTTCGCCGGGGGTGCGGGTGGCCGCGAGTTCGCCCACGCCGATGATGCGCACCCCGTCGGTGCGTGGACGGCGGGCCGCCTGCCGGGGGGAAGCGGACGGCTTCATTGCATCGTCTCCAGGAGCCGGAGGACGCGCCCGGCCATCTCCTCCAGCGGCACCAGCGCCTCGGCGCCGCCGCGTTCCCACGCCTCCTTCGGCATACCGAAGACGACGCTGGTGGCTTCGTCCTGGGCGAGGGTGCGCCCGCCGGCGTCGCGGAGCACCTTCATCCCGTCGGCCCCGTCGGCGCCCATGCCGGTCAGCATCACGCCGACGGCGTTGGCGCCCACCGCCTCGGCCACCGAGCGCAGGAGCACCTCCACCGACGGGCAGTGGCCGCAGACAAGGCCCTCCTCCGTCACCGCCACGCGGTACTCGCCCCCCGAGCGCCGGACGCGAAGCTGCCGCCCGCCCGGCGCCACCAGGATGCGGCCCGGCATCACCCGGTCGCCGTCCTCGGCCTCCTTCGCCTCCATGGCGCAGAGGTCATTGAGCCGGTCGGCGAACATGCGGGTAAAGCCGCCGGGCATGTGCTGGACCACCACCACCCCCGGCGCCGACGGCGGCAGGGCGGTGAGGACGGCCTTGAGCGCCTCGGTGCCGCCGGTGGAGGCCCCGACGGCGATCACCTTGTCGGTCGACTCCGCCAGCGCGCCCGGCGTGGCCGCCTGGCGGGCCTGCCGGCGGGAGGCCTCGCGCTGGCGGGTGTGCTTCCAGTGGGCCACCTTGGCGGTGCTGGCGATCTTCACCTTGGCGCAGA
>CAZKKD010000411.1:0-3874 GCA_964553265.1 uncultured Planctomycetales bacterium
CCTCTGGGACCAGGAGAACACCTTCCGCGCGCACATGGTCGTGAGCGAAGACCGCAAGGCCGGCCGCGTGGAGGAGCACTGGAACGGCCTGGGGTACCACGACGGCGAACCGCTGCCGGCGGGCAGCTATACGTGGAAGGGCCTCTACCGCGACGACCTGGTGGAGGAGCACATCCTCTCGGTCCACAACGCGGGCACGCCCCCCTACAAGACCGACGACAACACCGGCGGCTGGGGCGCCGACCACGGCGAACCGACCACGGTGGAGGCGGTGGGCGAGAAGATGCTGCTGGCCTGGCACACGACCGAGTCGGGCTGGGGCATCATCCGGACCGACCTGGACGGCGACAAGGAGTGGGGCATCAAGCACGTGGCCGAGCACCTGGCCAGCGACGGGACGCACTACTTCGCCGCCGGCGGGCACGCCTACCAGGGCAAGGACAAGGTGCGCATCTATGACCTCGAAAACAGCCGCCCCATGGCGTTCGAGGGCGGCCTGAACTACGCCGAGGGCCCCGCCCTGCCCGAAGCCGAGGCGGAAGCAGCCGAGGCCGCCAAGGACAAGAAGAAGGGCCACGCCGGGCCGCTTCCGAACCTGGTCACGGGCCTGGAGTGGGCGGACGGACGCCTCTACGTGAGCTACGCGCACCGCAACCGGATCGGCGTCAACGACGCCACGACCGGCAAGCTGCTCTCGACGATCGAGGTCCCCGCCCCCGGCCGGCTGGCCGTGGCGCCGGACGGCAGCCTCCTGGCCCTCTCGGACGGGGCGAAGGTGCTGCGCATCGTCGGCACGAAGGCGACCCCCGTCGTCGAAGCGGGCCTGGACCAGCCCCAGGGCATTGCGGTCGACGGGGAAGGGAAGATCTATGTCAGCAACCAGGGCGCGCTGCAGAACGTCAGCGTCTTCGCCGCCGACGGCACGCTGCAGACGAGCATCGGCAAGCAGGGCGGCCGCCCCCGCATGGGCCGGCACGATCCCGACGGCATGCTGGAGCCCGGCGGCATCGCGGTCGACGCACGCGGACGCCTGTGGGTGGCCGAGACGCTGGACTTTCCGAAGCGCATCAGCGTCTGGGAGACGGAAACCGGCCGGTTCGTGACCGAGTACTTCGGTGCGAGCGCCTACTTCGGCTGGGCCTGGATGGATCCGAAGCGTCCCGACGAGGTCTACACCCACAGCTGCCTCTGGAAGGTGGACGTGGACAAGAAGACCAAGGCGCTGGTGAGCACCATCTACCGGCCGACCAAACCCAACCAGCCGCCCGCCCTGCGCCCGGGCGGCTACGCCGGGCACTTCCGCGTCCTCACCGCCGAAAACGGCCGGCAGTTCGGCTGGGGCATGGCGGGGCGGTCGCGGGGGCTGATGGTCTTCATGCGCGAGGGCGACATCTTCAAGCCCATCGCCGGCATGGTCTCGCCGGGCGAGATCCCGGCCCTGCAGGAGACATGGGCAGCACTCCAGGAGCAGTGGGACAAGGAGAAGATCGCCAAGCACAAGCGACCGGGGCGCCTGCTATGGCAGGACGCCAACGACGACCAGGTTGTCCAGCCCGAGGAGACCGTGGTCCCCCCGAAGGGCGGGAAGCAGAGCTGGTGCAACTGGATCGGGACCGATCTCACGCTCTGGCACGACGCCGGGTTCCGCAGCCCGCCGGTGCGCTTTGACGGCGACCGCCCGGTCTGGGACTTCGAGAACTGCGAACCGGCCAAGGTGCACGGCGGCAACGCCAACTGCGCCTCGTTCTGGTTCGACGACCCGGAGAACGACGGGATCTACTTCCTGACCGCCGGCAAACCGGACAGCCTGAAGAAGCGTACCGTCGACGGCAAGCTCCTCTGGTCCTACGGGACGCTCCTGCGGTGGAACAAGGCGCTCAACAAGCCGGCGATGACCGACGGCGACCTCTGGGGGCTGACCATGCCGCTGGGGACGGCGGGCGCGTTCACCGGCGCGAGCAGCTACTTCAACCCCTACCACCTCTTCACGCGCGACGGGCTGTACGTCGGGATGGTGATGCGCGCCGGCCGCGACGGCCAGGGGATGGGACCGTTCCTCACGAAGTCGGAAACGCTCACCGGCCAGCTCGTAAAGCCCGAGGGGATGGAGCGCTGGTTCCTGCTCGCGGGCGACCAGGACGGGCGCATCACCGAGATCCACGGCCTCGACACGGTTCGCCGCCTGCCCGGCGGGCCCTACGAGATCACCCCCGAGGACGTGAAGGCAGTGTCGAAGGCGCTGCAGGACTACGAGGCGGCGAAGGCCCAGGCCGCACCGCTCTTCGTCGAGCGCTTCGCCGTCAGCCTGGAACGGCCGGGCGGCGGCGCCTTCGTCCGCGAGGACGAGACGCGCGCCTTCCGCGGCGAGGTGGCCTACGACGACCAGAACCTTTACCTCCGCTACGAGGTGGAGAGCCCCGCCCCGTTCGTCAACAACATCCCCGACCCGCAGATCCTCTTCAAGGGCGGGAACCTGATGGACCTGCAACTGGCCACCAACCCGAAGGCCCCGGCCGACCGCGAAACCCCGGCGACCGGCGACGTGCGCCTGCTGGTGGGCCGGCGTCCCGACGGTGCGCCGGTGGCCGTCGTCTTCCGGCCGAAGGTGGAGGGCTTCCGGGGCGACCCGGTGGTGCTGGAGTCGCCGACCGGGACCGAGTCGTTCGACCGCATCGAGGTCGTCGAGGGCGTGACGGTGGAGGTCAAGGAAACCGGGAAGGGCTTTGTCGCCACCGCCACCGTCCCGCGCGCGGCCGTCGGCTGGACGCCGGTGAGCGGCGGCACGGTGCGGATGGACATCGGCTACCTCTACGGCAACAGCACGGGCAACCAGGTCGCGCTGCGGAGCTACTGGTCCAACGACAGCTTCAGCGCCAACGTGGTCGACGACATCCCCAACGAGAGCCGGCTGGAGCCGGACGAGTGGGGCCGCGCCATCGTGGAGTAGCCCGGCGGACCCCGTACGGACAGAAACCACACCGGGCCGGGGCATGGCGCTCCGGCCCGGTTTCGTTTCGCCGAGGTGTCGTCCAACACAAACCGCCGGCGGATCAGAGCGACGCCGCGCCGGCCGCGAAGCTGCTCATGTGGAGGATGCCGACCAGGCAGAGCACCCCCGCCACAAAGGTGAGGAACATGATCTTCGGCCGATCCCCCTCCGTCCAGGAAACCCAGCCGTTGTGAAAGAGCCAGCTCGTCACCACCGGGAGGCAGAGAAAGACGATATTGACCAGCGTACTGCCCGTCGCACCGAGCAGCGCGAAGAGAAACGACAGCACAATGAAGACGGCGGCAAGCACGGTCCGGAAGTCGAGCCGCAGCAGGTCGCCCACCATCTCGGCGAAGAAACCGGTCTCCGTCTCTCCGGCGGGGTCGGGCGCCGCATTGCCGCCGGCGGACGCGTCGCCGCTCCCCGACGTTTCGGAAGCGGTCGCCGAATCCTTGGCGGTTTCGTCCGGGGATTCGTTCCCGTCCGGGGTCTGTCCGGTGGTCTCGTCGGCCATGATCGGGTTCTCCTTTTCAGCGAAAGCGGTGGGCCGGGACGGATGTCCCGGAACCGGTCCGGTTCAACGTTCGGCCACGGTGGCGAGGCCCACCGCGGCGAGCAGCGCGTCGACCTCTTCGATCCGGTAGCCGCCCTCGCGAACCGCATCGGCCAGGATGAGGCAGGCCTCCTCGAACGAATACGGCTCCGGCGACGGCTGCACATGCGCCCCCCGCGCGATGACGCCGTCGCGCCGGGTGAGGTTGTCCAGATCGTTGGCCACCTGCAGGACGCGCGTGGCGGCGTCGTACTTGCTCGCCCAGACGTCCGTGGCGGTGTGGTGGTCGCGCACCAGGTGCTTCAGGAGTTCGAAGGTCTTGCGATCCGCGA
>CAZKKD010000412.1:0-3836 GCA_964553265.1 uncultured Planctomycetales bacterium
TCGTGCGGTTGCGCATCGTCGTCGCGCGATCGAGGAGGGAGCGGGCGGAGGCGACGGTGGAGAACACGCGCGGCGCCACCGCCCCCCGGGCGCGGGGGCAGGTCGGCTGCAAGGGGATTGTGCAGGACCGGGCCGTGGCCCGCGCCGTGCCGATTGTGGAGGTGCTGGATCCGCAGGCGCACGTGACCCACGAGGCCGCCATCGGCAGCGTCGACAGCAAGCAGTTGCAGACGCTGATGAGCCGGGGGCTGTCGGAGGACGAGGCGGTGGACCTCATCATCGAGGGGCTGCTGACCTGACGGGCGCGGCCTCGGGCGGCGTTGCGGTCAGTCGATGGCGCCGTCGCGGCGGAGCATCTGCGCGCGGAGGGTGCCGTCGCCGAGGTGATCGACGACGCGTTCGAGGTCGCGGTCGCGGCGGGGTTCGGGCAGGTCGGGCTCCGCGAAGACGAAGCCGTCGGCCGCGGTCCGCCACCAGGCTTCCCAGCTCTCGGCATCGTGGCCGAAGTCCCGCCCGGTGAGCGCCACCAGCGCTTCGGCGGCGGGGTAGAAGGGGTCGACCACCGCGCCGTGATTGCTCTCCTCGGCGAGCGGACGGGCGGTCCGCTCCACGGGGCGCAGTTCGTCGGGCAGGTGGTCGAGCTCCGGCGCCTTGCCTGCCCACGCCTCGTCGTCGGCGCCGTCGCCGGCGGGTTTCTGCTCGTCCATCACGTGATCGAGCTGCGTTGCCTGGCCGCGCAGGGGGGTGTAGCCGGCCTTGACGATGAGCATGGGGATGACGGCCGGGTCGGCGACCTGGGCGAGGGCGTAGATGTAGCGCCCGCGAAGGCCGCGGCGCTCTTCGTCGAGGAGACGCAGGACAAGCTCCTGCAGGACGCGTGCGCGGGCGGGGTGGTCGGCGAGGATGGTGGCCAGCCCGCGCTGCAGGCGCCGGCGCGGTTCGTGGCGCAGCCGGCGGCAGAGGTCCTCCACCACCGCGGGGGCGGGCAGTCGGCCGAGGGCGAGGTAGGCGACCGCGCGGACGCGGTCGTCGTGATCGGTGGCCGCCTGCCGGAGCGCGGAGAGGGCGTCCCCGCCGAGCGCGGCGATGCGGCCGGCGAGCGCGCGGAAGTCCTCTTCGCTCTCCAGCCGGTCGACCTCGTCCAGGAGGCGGCGCGTCCGGCGGTTGGCGCCGAGGATGCTGGCGCGGCGCCCGTCCTCGCGGCGGAGGCGTTCGGCCTCCTCGCGCGGCCGCCAGCGGCCCCGGTAGCGCGCGTAGCCGCGGGCCTTCATGTACTCTTCGTGCGAGACCCAGGCGCCGTCGACGCGGTGGTAGCCGGCGCTGCGGCGGGCTTCTTCGTGATCGGGGTTG
The DNA here is from genome assembly GCA_964553265.1 of uncultured Planctomycetales bacterium. Lineage (GTDB taxonomy): Bacteria > Planctomycetota > SZUA-567 > SZUA-567 > JAFGNG01 > CAZKKD01. The sequence goes on from CAZKKD010000412.1 coordinate 1,351, forward strand.
ATGCGGAAGACGTTGGCGAAGTGGCGCGCGGCCGCCTCGTCGAGATCGTGTTCGCGGCACCAGAGCGCGAGGACGTACTGGGCGTCGGCGTCGTCGGCGGGCGCGGCGTCGCGGCGGCGGGCGTACTCCTCCTCCGGCAGCAGGCGCTGCTCCCAGCGGCGGACGCGGTCGCGCGCCACGAAGAGGCGGCCGGTGTCGGTCCGCAGCTCGTACCCGCCGTCGACCTCGCGGACCTCGCCTTCCAGTTGGGCGCCGGTGTCGAGGTGGAGGATGTCGGCCAGGGCCTGCGCGCCGAGACAGAGGCACGCGGCGAGCAGGAGCAGGCCCGCGAAACGCTGCAGGCGCCCGCTCCAGTGCTCGGAGACGTTGCCCGCGTCGTCCCGCAGGCGGAGCGACCCGTCCGAGGAGAGGCCGAGGAGCGTGCCCTTCCACTCGCGGTCGGCTGCCTGCAGGACGACCGGTTCGTTGCGCCAGACGAGGCGGTCCTCCGCCATCCGCACCAGGCGCCGGGCCTCGCCCTTGCGCAGCAGGCGCAGCTCTTCGGCGAGGTTGTTGGCGACCGCGGTCGCGAGTTCGGGGAGAGGGACGTCCCGCCCCAGCGTTGCGCGGAGGGTGGTGGCCTGGTCGCGGATCTCCTCGGGGAGGTCGTCCGGATCGAGGTTGGCGTTCAGGCCCACGCCGATGACGAGGTTGGCCTTCTGCCGCTCGCGCGCGCTCCAGTGCTCGACGAGGACGCCGCCGAGCTTCGCGTCGCCGACGACGATGTCGTTGGGCCACTTCAGCCCGACGCGGAGGCCGGCGCACTCCTCGACGGCGGCCGCGGCCGCGAGCCCGGCGAGGAGGCCGACGAGATGGCTCTGCGGGTCGGGCAGCGCGGCGAGCGCGCTCAGGTAGAGTCCGCCGGCGGGGGCGTGCCAGGGCCGGCCCCGGGTGCCGCGGCCGGCCTTCTGCCGCAGCGCGACCAGGAGCCGGCCGGGGCGCTCGCCCTGCCAGCCGAGTTCCTTCAGGTCGTCGTTGGTGGAGCCGGTGACGTCGAGGACCTGCAGTCGCCGCCAGGCGCTGCGGTCGACGGCGCGGTCGAGGTGGCTCTCGAAGGCCGCGGCGGTGAGGGGCGTGGGGGCGGGCATGGGCATCTCCTTAGCCCGTCAGGCGAACGCGCCCACGCACTGGACGAGGAGCGAGCGCTGTCGGGGCCGGTTGTCGAAGTCGAGGAAGACGATGCGCTGCCAGGTGCCGAGGGCCGGGGAACCGTTCTGCACCGGGAGCGTGAGGCCCGGGCCCAGGAGCGCGGCGCGCAGGTGGCTGTGGCCGTTGCCGTCGTGATAGGCGGCGTCGTGGTGGTAGCCGGCGTCGGCGGGCGCGAGGCGGTCGAGGCAGGCCTGCAGGTCGCGCACCGCGCCGGGTTCGGCCTCCATGGTGGTGACCGCGGCGGTGGCGCCGCCGATGAAGACGAGCAGGATGCCGTCGCGCATCTTCAGATCGCGCACGCGGTCGCATACGTCGTCGGTCACGTCGACGATCTGGCCGTGGCCGTCGGTCTGGAGATCGATGGTGGCGCTGCGCGTGGTCATAGCGAGCCTTTCTCAATCGCGGCAAGGTGTTCGCGTGTCGGGTCCTGCAGAAATAATATCGACCGGCTGCGCGAAAGGTTTGCGGACAATTTGCGAAAAAAGTTGAGAGGCGTGCTTGCATCGGACCCTGTCGATCCATACACTCGTCACCACATCGGAGAGACCACAAGACATCGGGATGCGGCCGGCGGTGGGCCCCATATCTGGGGGCGGGTCGGGCGATCATTTCGGAAAAAGGCTGTGGATCCCCCGACCGACGTGCGATACAGACTATTGAGGGGCATTCATTCCGGCGCGGGGCAGGAGCGAGGGGAGCGCCCGCACCGGCAGCGAGGAGGAGCAACCATGCAGCTTGAAGACTTTTTCAACGCCGTGGAGTCCCACGAGGAACTGCAGGGCGTGGCCATTGACAAGAACAGCGAGGGCGGGCAGTTCATCATCGAGCACATCACATCCAAGATGGCCACCATCCTCCCGGCCGCGGCCGTGGAGAAGGCGGACTGGGATGTCCTCCAGGACATCCTTGTCGGGCGCCGCGAACCGGAAGTCCTGTATCACATGACCCGGGTGGTCGGGTACTATTCCCGCGTGGAGAACTGGAACCAGTCGAAGATCGGCGAACTGACCGATCGCCACGCGGGCGACTACGCGGTGGCCAGCGCCTTTTAGCAGGCGTTCACCGCCGTCCTCCCGGGATGCGTATCGACGCGAGACAATGACTCCGCCCTTCATCGGGGAAGGGCGGAGCGGTACGGATATGGGAGATGGTTCGCGGCAGATTGAAAGGGGGGAGCATGGCCAAGAAGACGGCGAAGAAGACCGCCAAGAAGACCGCCAAGAAGAAGACGGCGAAGAAGAAGGCCGCCAAGAAGGCTGCGCCGAAGAAGAAGACAGCGAAGAAGAAGACCGCCAAGA
>CAZKKD010000413.1:0-3831 GCA_964553265.1 uncultured Planctomycetales bacterium
CATCCGCCTCACCGCGCTCATGATCGGCAAGGAGATCGTCGACACCGTGGTGCCGATGTCGCTCCTGGCGAAGCACCCGAACGTCCGGTTCCACTATCTGCGGCCCGGCCTCGGAAGCTGCGCCGTCGAGATGCACTGAACACGAGGAGTTCGGCATGGCCGGACGCGTCTTCGCCGTGGCGGCGCACCCCGACGATATCGAGTTCCTGATGGCCGGCACCCTCCTGCACCTGCGGGACGCCGGCTGGGAGCTCCACACCATGAACGTCGCCAACGGCTCGTGCGGGACCGCGCGCCTCGACCGGGACGCCATCGTCGAGATCCGGACCGCCGAAGCGCGGGAAGCGGCCGAATCCGTGGGCGCCGTCTTTCACCCGCCGCTGGTGGACGACCTGCGGATCTTCTACAACGCGGACCTGCTCGACCGGATGGGCGCGGTGCTGCGGGAGGTGGCGCCGGATGTGCTCCTGGTGCAGTCGCCGGCCGACTACATGGAGGACCATCAGAACACGGTGCGGCTGGCGGTGACCGCGGCGTTCTGCCGCGGGATGCGCAACTTCCCCACCACCCCGTCCACCCCGCCGGTCGAGAGCCCGGTAACGGTCTACCACGCGCAGCCGCACGGCAACCGCGACCCGCTGCGGCGCCGGGTGACGCCGGAACTCTATGTCGACATCGGCCCGGTGCTGGCGCGCAAGCGCGCGATGCTGGCCTGCCACCGCAGCCAGAAGGAATGGCTCGACGTTTCGCAGGGGATGGACAGCTACCTGCACCAGATGGAGGCGTTCGGGCGGGAAGTGGGCACGCTCTCCGGGCGCTTTGCCCACGCCGAGGGCTGGCGGCGGCGGCTGCACCTCGGGTTCGGTGCGGCGGACGCGGACCCGCTCGCCGACGCGCTTGGGGAGCATGGCTTCGTGAACCGGGCGTATCGCGAAGCATTGGACGGATAGAGAACCGCGAATCCGGGATTTGCCTCACTGCGACTCCGGACTGCGGACAGGATACAACGGGAGCAGCCGGCCGGTCGGCTGGCGGACAACGGAAAGGCGATGCCATGCGCACCTTCGGCGGCAAGGTCCTGGTGCTCGACCGGGACGACATCAACACCGACGAGATCATCCCGGCGAAGTACCTCACCGAGATCAGCAAGGAGGCGCTCGCGCCCCATCTGCTGGAGGACCTGGAGCTGGACGGCTTCGACCCGGCCGGGTCCGCCGTGGGGGAGGCGTCGGTGGCGCTCTCGCGGGCCAACTTCGGCTGCGGGTCGAGCCGCGAACACGCGCCGTGGGCCTTCGAGACGAACGGCATCACCGCCATCGTCGCGGAGAGCTTCGCCCGCATCTTCCGGCAGAACTGCTACAACAGCGGCCTCCTGGCGGTGGAGCTCCCCGCCGCGGAGATCGACGCGCTCATCGACCTGGCCCGGCCGGGCGGGGCAGAGATGCGGTTCGACTGGACCGGGCAGATCCTCACCCTCACCGCCGCCGACGGCGCGAGCCGCACCTGCGCGTTCGACCTCGACGGTTTCGCGCGCGAGCTTGTGGAAGCGGGCGGCTGGGTGGCCTACGCGGACGCGAAGTACTGAGTCGGGCGGAAAAGGCGCCTCGTGCCCGGCTGCTCAGCCGCGTCCGTCCGCGTCGGTTTCGGCGGCGAGGATGGCGATGGCGTTGAGGGCGGCCACGGCGGCGGGGCTCCCGCCCCGGCGGCCGCGGATGGTGACGAAGGGGAAGGGCGCCTCGGCGGCGAGGCGCTCCTTGCTTTCGGCCGCGCCGACGAACCCGACCGGGTTCCCCACCACGAACCGCGGCGGCGCCAGGCCGTCGCGCACCAGGTCCAGCAGCATTTCGAGCGCGGTCGGAGCGTTGCCGATGACGACGATGCTCCGCGGCAGGTCGCGCGCCGCGGCCAGGACCGCGGCGGCGCTGCGGGTGACGCCCTTCGCCTTTGCGAATTCCGCCAGCCCCTCGCGTTCGGACAGGCTGCGCGGCGAGCTGGCCCGGTAGGCCGGGTGCACCGCCGCCAGGCGCGCGCCGGAGATGCCGGCCGCGCTCATCGTCCAGTCGGTCCAGATGGGCGCCCCCGCGCGGACGGCCGCGATGCCGGCCTGCACGGCGTCCCGCTCGATGAGGACGTCGTCCTGCAGGTCGATCTCGCCCGCCGCGTGGATCATCCGCCGCACCACGGGCCAGACCAGCGGGTCGAACCGGCCGGGGTCGGCTTCGGCGTCGATGATGGCAAAGCTCTGCGCTTCGATGTCGGCCGCACTCAGCATGGTGGTTTCCTTTTTGCGAGCCGGTGTCCGGTCGTCCCGTCCCCGGCGCTGGCCCCAGCCTACCGGGTTGCGCGCCGCGGGGCAAGGGAAAGCGTTCTGCCGGAACGCGCTCCCGGCCGGGCCGTCAGGCCGTCTGGGGGTGAGCGTCGCGGTACTGCCGCGGCGAGAGGCCGATCTGTGCCTTGAAGGCGCCGGCCACGGGGAAGGCGACGCCAACATTGCGCTCGCCTTCTTCTCCGATGACGGTGGCGACACCTGGGCCCGGTCGGCATGCCCGGCGTCCCTGGAGGACGGGCGCGGCATGGCCGAGCCGTGTGTCGCAGAGGTCGCGCCCGGTCGCCTCCTGATGCTTGCCCGCACGGGCAGCGGGGTGAACTACGCGTCCTGGTCAGAGGACGGGGGCGACAGCTGGTCGGTACCGGAGCCGACCACCCAGATGGCGGCCTGCTCCTCCCTCACCCTGCGCCTCCTGCCGGACGGACGGCCGATCGTCTTCTACAACCATGTCAAGCCGCTGGGACCCGCGGCGTTCTTTCCGCGGACCCCGCTCTGCTACGCGGTTTCCGAAGACGCGGGTCAGACCTGGGGCGAGCCGTTCCTGGTGGACGCGACCGGCAGCGAGCGGCACGACCGCCAGTGCATCTATCCGTCCATCTGCATGACCGACGAGGGGATGCTGGTGGTCTATTCGGTCCACGCCGCCGACCCCGGCGGAAGCTTCGCCGGCAGCTATGCCCACGAATGCCCCGACTGCGGCGGCAAGCGCTGCATCCTCGCCCTGCCCGACTGAGGCCGCGCGGTTTCCCGCCGATGGCATGGCGTGCTGACGGGCAATGGCGGCAAGGCGGGCAAGGCTCGGCGCACGGGGGGCCCGAAGGCTGCGGTTGGCGGGAGGCGACTGGCCTGCGCGTTTCAGCAGCGTCCAGCCATGCCGGTCCGTGCGCATCCGTACCTCTGCTGCCTCCCCGTATGCGAAACGACTGCGTTCGCGGCCGGACACGGTGCTACCAGAGCGTGACGTCCGCCAGCAGGTCGGCCGGGTGCTCGGGAAAGGCGGTCACGCCGCGGCTCCGGTCGAACTGGTGGATGCGTGTGCGCGGGCGCTCCCGGTAGGGAAAGCGCTTGAGTGCGCCGTCGGCGAGCGCGCGGTCGGCGTTGGGGACCGAGAGTGCGCTTACCAGCAGCGTCCGCAGCTCATCGGTCACCTCGGCGCGGCAATCGGCCAGGTTCTCCAGCTCGTTCGGGTCGCCCTGCAGGTCGAAGAGTTGCTCGCGGCCGCCGTTGGCGCAGAAGATGTACTTCCACTCCCGGCAGCGCACCATGGCCTTGAAGAGGTCAGTCCCCGGCTCCTCGTAGTACCCGACGTAGAAGGCGCGGGGCGGGGCCGTGCCGGCCAGCATGGCGAGGACGTCGATGCCGTCGCGCGGTTCGGGCGTGCCGGCGGCGGCGGTGGCGATGCCGAAGAGATCGGTCAGGCTTACCAGTTCGTCGTTCGTCCCGCCGGCGGGCAGGCGCGCCGGCAGGGGGTGGTGCACCCGGGGTCGGCGTCGTCCCGCATG
>CAZKKD010000414.1:0-729 GCA_964553265.1 uncultured Planctomycetales bacterium
CGGCGGCGCACGGCCGGGCGTGCTGCGCCTCCTGGCCGTCCCCGCCGGGACGGCGACGGCCCACAAGCGCGACAGCGCGAGCTGGCCCGTCCTGGACGACCGCGCGGCGACCGCGTTCGTCGCGGCCGCGACCGCGCTCGGCGCCTGGACCATCCCGCCCCATGACGACCGGGACAGGGAAGGCGCCGCGGCGCCCGGCGTCCCCTGCGTCGTGGGCTATACGCTGACCCCGACCCTCAGCGCGATCCGCGTCAACGCGGCCGCATCCGGCGACGACGCGGCCCGCCGGCCGGAACGTAGCGCGCCGCTGGCGCCGGTGCCGCTGGTGCAGACCTTCGCGGTGCCGCAGACGCTTGCCATCGAGGCGGACCCGGGGGGCGGCCCCGTGCGGGCGGACGCGACCTGGCGCCGGGCGGTGCAGCCGTTCCGGCCGATCGCGACGCCGGCAGGGCCGGTGCCGTTGCCGCCGATGTGGGCGCGGCTGCCGTTGCTGCCGTTCGTGCTGATGTGTGCCGGCTCCGGCAGGTTGTCTGGCAGGCCCAGCCGCAGCGTAACGCGGGTGGCTTGCAGCGTCTCGTACAGGCTGCGTGCGGCCTCCGCCAGCGTCGCTTCGACGTTGGTCGTCCCCTGCAGGCGGCTGGCGATCGCATTGATGACGGATTCGCGACGGGCGAAGCGCTGGCTTTCATCCAGCAGGCGCACGTTTTCCGCAGCCAGGCCGAAGCGCTC
>CAZKKD010000414.1:739-3812 GCA_964553265.1 uncultured Planctomycetales bacterium
TCCGGCGGATCGGGACGCGGGCAGGCGGGGTGCAGTTGCCGCGGTTCGTCTCGGCCGGCTTCGGGGGCCACCTCCCCGCGCCGGAAGCCGGATCGCTGGTCGTGGCCGAGGTCGGCCCCGCCCCCGCGGCGGACGGCATTGGCCCGCTGCCGGACACGACCGCGGACGACGAAAGTGAAGCGGAAGATGAAGACGACTCCGGGAACGCGGAGGCGGCGGCCGCGACCGGGCGCCGGCTGGTCTGGCTCTTCACGCCGACGCGGGCGCCGTCGTCGGACGGACACGGCGGACCTGCACAGGTCGAGTTGCGGGGCGAGGACTGGTGAAGGAGGATGCCGACGTGAAGCCCACCCCGCGGCCACAGCACGCCCGCCGCGCCCGACCGTCCCGACGGTACGCGGCCGCTGGCCGGGCCATCGGCCTGGCGGCGCTCCTCCTCCTCGCGCAGGCAGCGTGGTCGCCCGCGCGCGCTGGCGACGCGGCGGGACTGGCCGTCACCGACGGCTCCGTCACGGTGCGCCTGGTCGAGGACCGGGCGGACCTGGCGGCCGCCTTCACGCTCCGATCCGCCAGCGACCGCGGCGGCCGGGCGCGCCTCCTGGCGGGGGCGTTCCGCGCAGTGAGCATCGAAGGCGAAGCCGGCCTGGCGCTCCGGCGCGACCGCGCGGGCCTGGTGGCCGACGCGACGCGGGCCGGAACCTACCGCGCCACGGTGCGCTGCACCCTTCCGGTGGAGGACGCCGGCGGCCGACGCACGCTGGTTCTTCCGGCGCCGGGCGGCGCCACCCGGCGCGTGCGGCTGGAGATCCCCGGCCCGCGCCTGCGGGTCGAGACCGACGCCGGCGCATCCGCCGTGGTGCGCGCGCTGCCGGACGCGGACGGCGAAGCGATCTACGAAGTTGTCTTTCTCCGGACCGAAGCGGCGACGCTGCGCCTCATCCCCGAGACCCGGCGGCTGGACGCGCCTGCGCGCCTGGCGGTGCGGCTGTCCGGCACGCTGCGGGTGGGCGAGGACGGGCTGGACCTGACCGCGACCTATGCCTGCCGGCTGCTGGACGGCGCGGGGCGGCAACTGCGCATCCGCATGCCCGAGGGCTGGCGCGCGACCGCCCTCCGCGGCGAAGGCGTGACCGCCTGGCGCCCCCTCCCGGACGGGACGATCGGGGTCAGCCGCCGCACGACCGCCGCCGACGCCACGCTCCACCTGACGGCCGTCCGGCCGTTCACCGAAGCGACCGAAACGACCGATCTCCGCCTCCCCTTTCCGCAGGACGCGGTCCGCGCGGAGGGCGGGGTAACGCTCCACGCGCCGGAGGGGCTGGTGGTGCGGACCGCGGCGCTGGACGGCTTTGCCGAAACCGGCACGGGCGCGGAGCGCTCGCTCGCCATCCGGCGGCCGGACGCGACGGCCACGCTCACGCTGCAGCGAGAGCCGTTCCGCTTCGACGCCGACCTGAGCCTGCGCATGGAGGCGTGGGATCGCACCGCCCTCGCCGAGGGCCGGCTGAACGTGCTGGTGCGCGACGGGGACGCTTTCCGCCTCGACTGCCGGACGAGCCCGGGCCTGCGCATCCTGAGCGTCGAGGGCGCCGGCGTCCAGCGCTGGAGCCAGCAGGGCGAGCGCCTGCGGATCGACCTGCCCGAGGGGGTGGGCCGGGGCGTGGCGCTGCGGTTCCGCGCCGAGGCGACGCTGCCGGACGGGGGCCTTCCTCTCCCGTCGGTCCTGCCGGACGGCGCGGCGCGGACCACGGTGACGCTGGGCCTGGTGGCGCAGAAGGGCCGCGACCTCCTGCTCGACGGCGAGCCGAAGGCGCTTCTGCAGATCGACCCGGGGCGGCTCCCCGACTGGATGCGCCCGGCGGGGCTGGCCTACACCGGCAGCCGCGTCGACCCCGATCTCCGCGTCCGCCTGGAGACCATCCCGGCGACGGTGCGCTGCGAGGCGGCGACCCGCCTCTCCATCCACGAGCGGAGCCTGCGCCAGGAGAGCCGCTTCGTGATCCGGGTGCGGCGGGGGCGCGTCTTTCAGCACGCGATCCGCCTCGGGCCGGGCCTGGACGTGACCGCCGTCGAGGGCGACGGGGTCCGCGACTGGACCTGCGACGCCGCCGGCCTGCTGCGGGTCCGGCTGGCCGAACCGGTGGAGGGCGAGGTGGGCCTGCACGTCGTCGCCAGCCGGCCGCTGGAAGCGGGCGACATTCGCCTCGCCGCGGTTCTGCCGCGCTACCGCGACGCGACGCGCTTCCGCGCCTTCCTGGCGGCCCGGCGGCACCCCGGCGCCCCGCCGGACCTGCCTCCCAGCCCGGCCCCGCGCGCGGCCCGCCCCCACGGCCGCCCGCCCGCGCAGCCGCCACGCCCCCGGCCCCACAGGCCTGGGGACGGGACGCTCGACGCCGACCCGACCGCGGTGCGGCGCTACGTCTACGGCGCGGACGCGGACGCCGCCGCCTTTGTCCGCACGCTGGAGGCCCCCCGCCTGGAGGTGGAGGAAGACCTGGCGCTGGTGTGCGACCGCGGCCGGGCGCGTCTGTCCGGGACGATCCGGGCGACGGTGCGGGAGGGCGGCGTCGCGACCCTGCGCGTCCGCCTGCCGGAAGGGTTCGGCCGCGGGGAGCTGGTGAGCCGTCCCGACGACGGGGAGCCGCAGTTTCTGCCGACGCAGGTCCGCGCGGCGCCGGGCGGCTGGCTGACCGTCGCCTTTCCGCGCCGGCAGTACGCGCTGGCGCCGATGACCATCCGCTGCGAACGGGCCCTGCCCGACGACTCAGAGACCGCCTTCCCCGTCGGGCCGATCCGCGTGGCCGACGCGACCCGCACGACCGGCCGGCTGGTGGTGGGCAAGGTGACCGGCCCCGAGGGGGCGAGCCCCGTGGACGTGCGCGAGCACACGGTCTCGCGGACCGGCCTTGTCCACGAGCGGCTGGACGCCGCGGCGGCGGCGCGGATCGACGGCGCGGCGGTGGCCGGCTACCGCTTCCGCGACGCGGACGACCGGCTCGCCCCCTTCGCCCCCCCCGCCCCCGGCCCGGGGCCCCCCCCGGCCCCGGCCCCGGGATGCCGGCTGGGCAGCCCC
>CAZKKD010000415.1:0-1078 GCA_964553265.1 uncultured Planctomycetales bacterium
GGGAGGTGGCGCTCTCGGCCCGGGGGCTGGCCGCCCGGCCCGAAGTCGGCAGCAGCGACCTCACCATCCGCATGCAGGCCGCGCAGGTGCGCTCCACCCGGGCGGAACTCTTTCCGCACCTTCACCTGCAGGGCGAGACGACCGGGGTCAACACCGATTTCGACTGGGAGCCCCGCGAGTACGACAAGAGCTGGACGCTGATGTTCAACCTGACCTGGACCGTCTTTGACGGGCTCCTGGTGCGCGGCCAGTTAAAGGAACAGCGCGCCGCGCTCGAACAGCTCAAGATCCGCGATCAGGACCTGGCCGACCGGGTCCGACTGGAAGTCCGCCAGGCGCTCCTCGACATCGAAAGCGCCCAACAGACGGTGGAGGGCCAGAAGCGCAACGTCGACCAGGCGCGCGAAAGCCTGCGCCTGACCGAGGTCCGCGAACGCCAGGGCGTGAGCACGCACCTCGACGTTCTCAACGCCCGCACCACCCTCGCCGTTGCACAGAAGAACTATTACGGCGCTATCCACAATGACAAGCTGGCCTGGACCGACCTCGCCCTCGCCATCGGCTCTCTCGGTGAAGACGAACCCGGCCTCCTGCCGACCAATCCCCAGGCCATGCCCGGAGACGCCGACATTCCCCGCACCTCCACCCGCGCCATCATCATGGGCCGCGACACCGACTGACCGGCTTCTCCGCGACGGCACCCTTGTTCTGCAGCGGCATCCCCCCGCGCGCATGCTGCGCGCCGCCCCGATCAGCCGACACCACCGCAAGGCGCATCCGGCGGCGGGCGGCCGCCGGGCCTGATCCGCTTTCGGGACTCATTCGGGCGATTTGGCCTGGTGCGGGAGCTGATTTTCATCTGCCCTTGCGTTTTCCACCCGCCCTGTCGGAAGGCTCGACCGCCCTTTCCGCAGGATGCGCAACAACACGTGCACTCTTTCCAGCCCCCCACCAAGCGGAACATCTTCCGGAGACGAAAAACGCGCCGCCCCGGAGGTCCGGGCGCCGCGCAGATGGGACGCTGTCGGGTGGGACTCCCCGGCACGGGAGCGGCGCGGCCTGCCCCCCCCCTTCCGGG
>CAZKKD010000415.1:1088-3809 GCA_964553265.1 uncultured Planctomycetales bacterium
GAAGATCTGGAAGCCGCCATAGGCTTCCATGCCGTGCTCGCCGATGTCCAGGCCGCGCATCTCCTCTTCCTCGCTGACCCGCAGGCCCATCACGGCCTTGATGATCGTGAAGAGGACAAACGCGATGGCGAAGCACGCCACCCCGACCGCCACGACGCCGATGCACTGGGCGCCGAAGCTCTTGCCCTCGCCAAAGATGCCGGCCGCCAGGGTGCCCCAGACGCCACAGACCAGGTGAACGGAGGTCGCGCCGACGGGGTCGTCCAGCTTCAGCTTGGCGTCGATGAAGAGCACCGCCAGCACCACCAGGATGCCGGCCACCAGCCCGATGAAGACGCTCGCCAGCGGGCTGACGCAGTCGGCGCTCGCGGTGATGCCCACCAGCCCGGCCAGGGACCCGTTGAGGACCATGGTGAGGTCGGGCTTCTTCTGGATGATCCAGGAGGTGGCCATCGCGCCGACCACGCCCGCGGCGGCGCCGAGCGACGTGGTGACGAAGACAAGGCTGACGGCCGCCGGATCGGCACTCAACACCGAGCCGCCGTTAAAGCCATACCAGCCGAACCAGAGGAGAAAGACGCCGACCGCCGCCAGCGGGAGGCTGTGTCCCGGGATGGGGCGGATTTGATCGTTCTGGTACTTGCCGCACCGCGGCCCCAGCACGATGATCCCCGCAAGCGCTGCCCAGCCGCCGACAGAGTGGACCAGCGTCGATCCGGCGAAGTCGTGGAAGCCGCGCTCCGCAAGCCAGCCGCCGCCCCAGTGCCACATACCGACCACCGGATAGACCAGCGCAACATAGATGGCCGAGAAGACGAGAAAGCTGGAGAGCTTGATCCGTTCGGCGACCGCACCACTGACGATGGTCGCGGCCGTCGCGGCAAACATGCCCTGGAAGATGAAATCCGTCCAGTAGGTATAGTCGGCGTACCCCGGACCCATCCCGTTCTCTGGCGGGTTGAGCCCGAAGCCGGCGAAACCGAAAAACGCCCCCTTGGCCGCCTCGCCAGGGTACATGAGGCCGAATCCGACAACCGCGTAGGTCAAGAGGCCGATGGCCACGATCGCGGTGTTCTTGGTCAAAATGTTGACCGTGTTCTTGGCGCGCGTCAGCCCGGACTCCAGCGTCGCAAAGCCGAGGTGCATCATGAACACAAGAAAGGCCGAAACCAGTATCCAGAGATTGTCGACCATGAATTTGACGCTCACCGCATCGAGCGGTTCGTCGGCAGCGGACGCAACGCCGCCGATGGCGACCAGGCCGGCCAGGCCGACCACGACGAGACCCAATCGAGACCGTCGGGGCTGTTTCGTGTTCATTCCGAGTTCCGCGAACGGCTTGGCCGGTGAGACAGATGCCCTCCTACGTGCCCTCACAGGTTGTTCTCCTTCCATTGATTTGCAGCAGACAATTCGATTCCGATTCAGAATCCCCCGCGCAACCGTCGGCGCAGCGGGCAACAAACGACGGCGCGGGGAGAGCCCCGCGCCGTCCCCTAGCCGATCGCTTCCTTCCCGGTCTCGCCGGTGCGGATGCGGTAGCACTCATCCAGACTGAGGACGAAGATCTTGCCGTCGCCAATCTCACCGGACCGGGCGCTCTGGATGATGGCATCCACCGTGGGCTTGAGGAATTCCTCGTTGATGGCCACCTCGAAGCGCACCTTCTTGAGCAGGTTGACTTCGATGTCGACGCCGCGGTAAGATTCGTGGAATCCGCCCTGCTGACCACAGCCGAGGGCGTTGGTGACCGACATCTTGCCGACGCCCGCGGCCGTCAGCGCCTGCTTGACGTCGTTGAGCTTGTGCGGCTGGACGTACGCGATTACGAGCTTCACTGGTCTGACCTCCTTTGCTCCGGTACCTTTTGGGCCCGCTCGCAGCCTTCGCCGGGCGGGACACCGTGCCCTGGTCCATTCGGCGGCCGGAAAAACGGGGCGCTCTTCGGGCGGGAGCCGGGGAAGGCCGGAGGGCACGTCCCACCTCCCGTCGGCATCCCGGACCCGAAGAGCGCCCGCTTTCCTTTGCATTGTGCCTTTCGTCGCCGAACAGACTCCGTTTTGTCTTGCGCCGCCCCGCGTCCTGCAGGGCGGCGCCATCGATTCATCGTGCCGTCACTGCGTGGTGAAGATCTGGAAGCCGGGGTATGCCTCGTTCCCGTGCTCCTCGATATCCAGACCGCGCAGCTCTTCCTCGCGCTCGACCCGCAGGCCGACGGTGTACTTGATGACGTTGACGAGAATCATCCCGGTGCCGAAGGCCCAGACAAACATGGCCGCGACGCCGATGAGCTGGGTCACGAACTGCCCGGCGACGTCCTCCTGCCCACTGAAGAACGTCAGCGCGAGCGTGCCCCACGCACCGCAGACGCCGTGGACGCTGACCGCACCGACGGGGTCGTCAATCTTCAGAACCTTGTCGATGAACTCGACCGCAACCACGACCAGGACGCCCGCCACGGCACCGATGACGACGGCCCCGAACGGGGTGACCACATCACAGCCGGCGGTGATGGCCACCAGACCGGCCAGGACGCCGTTGAGGCTCATGGAGACGTCCGGCTTGCCGAAGCGCACCCAGGCGGCAAACATGGCGGCGATCGCCCCGGCGGCGGCGGCCAGGTTGGTGGTCATGGCGATGTAGCCCATGGCCGGACCGCCGGTGGTCGTCGAGCCGGGGTTGAAGCCGAACCAGCCGAACCACAGGATGAACACGCCGAGC
>CAZKKD010000416.1:0-3808 GCA_964553265.1 uncultured Planctomycetales bacterium
ACTGGTTGGCGAGCTCCTTGATCTCCTTCGCGACCACGGCGAAGCCCTTGCCCGCTTCGCCGGCGGAGGCGGCCTCGATGGTGGCGTTGAGGGCGAGCAGGTTGGTCTGGCCGGCGATGTCCTTGATGAGATCGGTCACTTCGCCGATCATCTTGGCCGCTTCGCCGAGGCCCTGCATCGTGTTGGCCGCGCCGGTGGCCGACTCCGCCGCCTGGCCCGACACGTCCGATCCGCTGCGCGTGTTCTGCTCGATCTCGCGGATGGTCATCGTCATCTCTTCCACCGCGGAGGCGACGGCGCTCATGTTGACCGACATCTGGTCGGCGTTCGACGAGACGGTGAACGCATAGGTCTGCGTCTCCTCGGCGGCCAGGAGCAGCTTCTCCGAGGCCTGCACGGCAAGGCGGCTCTGCGTCTCCAGGAGATCGATGATGTAGTGGTGGCAGTTGTGCGGGGTGTTGAGCCCGTTGTAGATCGCCACCGCCATGTCGTGGCAGCGGCCGTAGCCGCAGGAGGAGCAGTTGTACAGCTTCTCCTCGGAATCCTTGTTCATGCTGAGGTAGATCTCCTGGAGCTCCGCTTCGGACGGTTCGCGGATGCGGTTGTTGTCCCGCAGGTCGGCATAGGTGCGCGCGTAGAGGCCGGGCCGCCAGTGCCGGTCGATCTGCCGCCGCAACCGCCGCCGGCCCAGCCAGCGGTCGAGAATCCCGTAGCGGTTGTAGGCCGCCTGGGCGTCCCGGTTGCGGGCCTCCACCAGCGCCTCGATCGCGTCGACCGAGGCGTCCTGGTTGTCGGTGCCGGGCCCGCCGTTGCAGCCCAGTTCGCAGTTGAGGCAGTCGACCAGGAGCGGCGCCTTGCCCTCGCGGATCATGGCCGGCAGGTGCTGCAGGTATTCGTAGATGGTCCCGCGCCCCTCGATCTTCCGGGTTGCAGGCACCGCTTCCGGCGCTTCACGCTCGACCGTGCGCATCAGGCCGCCGGGCGAGCTGAACAGCACCGCGCGCTCGGCGGGCGGGTTGTCGAAGTCGGCCGGCTCGAAGGTCGCCAGATCGACGCCGGTCGCCTCAAAGTGCTTCCGGAGTCCGGCAAAGGTAACGTTGTAGTCGCCGATGCCGGTTTCGTCGAACTCGCGGCGCTTGGCCAGGCAGGGCGACATCACCGCCACGCGGCAGTCGCGGAGTGTCGGGTGGAACTCGCGGATCATCCGCGCGGTGTGCAGCATCGGGCTGTCCGCCGGGGCCAGGTGCGCCAGCAGTTCGGGCTCATAGATCTGGCAGAAGGTGACAATGGCCGGACAGGGCTGGGCGACAATGCTTTTCGGCGCGTTGCGGCGCAGATGCTCCAGGTAACTCTTGACCGTCAACTCGGCGCCGAAACTGACGTCAAAGACGCCCCGCACCCCCATCCGTCGCAGCCACCCGTTCAACTCCCGGTAGCGATTCGGAAAGTTGGCCGCCACCGCCGGCGCCACGATGGCCACCATCGACACGCCCGCCTGCAGGTCCTCGATGAACCGCGCGGTGTCGTCCACCGGGCGGCGCGCATCGTGCGTGCAGGCCGGAATGCATGAGCCGCACCCGATGCACATGTCCGGGTTGATCTCGACGTGATCCCCGCTGCCGTCGTTGCAGTACTTCACCGGGCAGGCGGAGATGCACGCATGGCAGTTGACACACTTGTCGACGTCGACTTCGACAACAGGCGTAAGACGATGCATGCGAGCCCCTTACCGAAAATCTACGATGCGTGCGCCACGGCGTGGTGCTCGGCGGAACCCCGGGGAATCCGCAGCCCGCCGCACAAGACGGCACGAGCCTGTGAACCAACCTGTAAAGACAATACGGTTCAGTTAAGGACGCGTCCTGAGCGGTGGCACGGCCATCTTGGCCGTGAAATCATGGGCTGGAAGCCCCTGCCACGGCACAACGGTCGTCTTAACTGAACCGTATTGCTTCTAAGACGCATCCCCCCCGGCCAGCGCCACGGTGCGCTCGGCCCGGACAGTAAAGAAGTGTACGCCGAACTCGTAGACTTTCCAGCCGAGAAACAGGATGCAGACGAGAATCAGCACCGTCAGCCCGTACCCGACCCGGCGCGCCCACGGGTGCCGCGCCGCCAGCGTGAACGAAATCTCGTTGTGCGGCGAGATGCGGAAGGATCGCAAAACGCCGTTTTCGCTGTCGAACCAGAGCTCGAACGGGCCCTCGACGTGGCTGGCGACCATCGCTTCGAAGTGCTCGGCCGCTTCGAGCTGGCCTTCGACCCGCTTGCGGTGGATAAAGTCGCGGATCGCGGTCTCGTGATCGCGAATGTAGGCGGCGGCCACGGCGCGGTCGCCCCGCGAGCTGACGTCCTGCAGTTCGGTCAGGAATTCGTCGAGTTCGCGCGCCGTGGGCGGCGACGCCATGGCCGTCTCCTTCCCTTCCGCTTCCACACCGCGGCGGAGCACGCGCATCTCACATCCGAGACAACCGCGGCGGATCGTCCCGGTTCCGACACAGCGCGCGCACGCTGCGCCCTCACGAACCATAGCCCACAACCCGCGTTCCGGCAAACCACTCCACCGCCGGCCCGGCCGGAGCGCGAAATCGGATGGACAGCCGGAGGGGCGCCCCTTATGATGACCCGCCCGGTCGGAGTTGAACATGCACTCCACCGGCACGCTTCGGACATTGGACCCGCAAGAACAGCACCCGCGAGAGGAGAAGACAACTTTGGAAGCGCTCGAAGCCTACATTGCGGCCCACGGCTGGGCGGCCTGGGTGAGCCTGATCGTGGCGTTTGTCGTGCTGGCGCGCTGCGCCGACCTCTTTGTCGAGGCCGCGGTGGCGGTCGCCGACCGGCTGGGCGTGCCGAAGCTGGTGATCGGCATCGTGCTGGTTTCGCTCGCCACCACGGCGCCGGAGCTTTCGGTCAGCATGATCTCGGCGCTCGAGGGCAACCCCGAGATGGCTCTCGGCAATGCGATCGGATCGGTGATCTGCGACGACGGGCTGGCGCTGGCGCTGGCGGCGCTGCTGGCGACCGCGCCGGTGGCGATCCAGCCGAAGACCTTCCGCGTCTCGGCCATCTTCCTCATCGCGGTGCAGGCGCTCGCGTTCTTCTTCGTCTTCCAGGACTACTCGCTCGAGCGGTGGGAGGGCGGGGTGCTGGTGGCGTGCTTCGTCGGGTACATTGTCCTCCTCTACTGGCTCCACAAGCGGGGCGACCTGCGCGAACCCCTGGAGACCGAAGCGCCCCCCGCCATCCGGCAGGCGCCGGCCTGGCGGCTGGGGCTCCTCTTCGTGCTGGGACTGGGCGGCATCATCCTCGCCTCGGAGTTCGTCGTCACCAGCGCCACCGCCATCGCGCTCTCGGTGGGCATCCCGAAGGCGGTGATTGCGCTGACACTGGTCGCGTTCGGCACCAGCATCCCGGAGGTCGCCACCTGCGTGGTGGCCGCGCGCAAGGGGCACGGCGCGGTGGCGGTGGGGAACATCCTGGGCGCGGACATCATGAACATCTGCTGGGTGGCGGGCGCCTCGGCGCTGGCGAACGACCTGGTGCTGGGGAAGAAGGAGATCTTCTTCATGTTCCCGGCCATGTTCGTCGTCGTGCTGGCGATGCTCATCATGCTGCGGGTGGGCTACCGCCTGAGCCGCTGGCAGGGCGGGGTGCTGCTGGCGCTCTACGCCCTCTACCTCGTCCTCACCTTCGTCCTCTTCCCGCCCGAAGCGATCGAGGTGTTGCCGGCGCCGTAGGACCATGCAACCGCTCCCTTCACCGCAGAGGGTAGCCCGGATTGCTTGCAATCCGGGTTGCGAAGCAA
>CAZKKD010000417.1:0-3795 GCA_964553265.1 uncultured Planctomycetales bacterium
GCCGTCGGCGGCGCGGTGATGACCTTCATCCACATCTCGCTCTTCCTGGTGGCCGGCGTCGGTGCGGTCATCTACGCGGCCGGACGCCACCAGTTGCGCGCCCACGACAACGACGACGAGGCGACCCCCGACTCCGCCACCGCCCCGGCCGCTGCGGAGGATTCGCCATGAACGCCTTCGGCCAGGACGCCCTCAACCCGGTGCGCGTTGCGGCGCATGTCCACACCGACTACGACGACGGCAGCGGGTCGGCCGAGGACGTGATCGGCCTCGCCGAAGCCACCGACGTCGAGGTGCTCCTGCTCTCGGATCACCACCGCCCGCACGCGCTGCGCGACGGCTGGCACGGCCGCGCCGGGGAGGGGCAGGTGCTGGTGATCGTGGGGGCGGAGTTCAGCACGCAGACGGGGCACCACATCCTGGGCGCCGGGGTGCACGTGCCGGTGGCGTCCCGGCAGATGCAGAACGCCGAGGCGCTGCGTATCCTGGCGCACCTGGGCGGGCGCACCTTTGTCGCGCATCCGCAGGGCGCCCGGCTCTTCGGCGTGCTGCCGAAGCTCGCCCCCTGGACCGAGTACGATCTCGCCGAGTACAACGGCCTGGAGATCTGGAGCTACCTGCAGGACTGGTTCGCCTCGGTCCGGCCGTGGCGGCTGGGCCGGATGTGCCGGCAGCCGGCGGACTTCATCACCGGTCCCGATCCCGGCGTGCTGGCGGCCTGGGACGCGCAGGCGGTGCACCGGCGCGTGGCGGGGCTGGGCGCGCTCGACGTGCACGCCCGGCTGCTCCCGCTGGGGCTCGGGAGCGTCTTCCGGTGGGCGCGGGACGGGATCCTCCCCTACCGGACCTGCTTCGAGTCGTTCGCGCACTACGCGCTCGTCCCGCTCGACTGGGGCCGGGACGCCACGCGCGACATCGCCGCGGTCCTCGACGCACTCGCCGGCGCCCGGGGCTGGGTGGCCCACGACGCGCTGGAGAGCGGCCGCGACGTCCTCTACGCGCTCGAGGAGGACGACACGCTCCTGCCGGTCGGGACCGAGGTCGCCTTTCGCGAGGAGGCGCAGGCGCTCCTCGCCTTCGCGCCGGTGGACGCGGAGCTCACGCTCCGCAACCGGGGCGAGATCGTGGCCCGGGCCGAGGGGCGCGAGCTCCGGCACGTGGCCGCGGCGCCGGGCGAGTACCGCCTCGAGATCGCCCTGGCCGGCCGGCCGTGGGTCTGCACCAACCACATCTACCTCCGCGAGCCGGGGCACCGGTCGCTCCTGCGGGACCTGCGGTGAAGACCCGGTCCGGGCGTGCAACGGGCGGACAAATCCGCTACACTCCCCAACGAGGCCGATGCCGGAACGCCCCGCATCCCTAGGCGGGGCCGGCAGCGGAATGCCGACCGCGTCCCCGGCCGGGACGCGGCCACGCCGGGGATGCGGATGACCGAGAGCGCCTGGCCGCGCGCCATTCTCCACGTCGACATGGACGCGTTCTTCGCGAGCGTCGAGCAGCTCGACCGTCCCGAGCTCCGCGGCAAGCCCGTCATCGTGGGCGGCCGGGCGGAGGACCGGGGCGTGGTGGCGGCCGCTTCCTACGAGGCGCGGCGCTTCGGCGTCCACTCGGCGATGCCGATGGCCCGCGCGGTGCGTCTCTGCCCGCAGGCGATCCGCGTGCGCGGACGGATGGAGCGCTACGCCGAGGTCTCCCGCGCCGTCTTCGCCGTCTTCCAGCGCTTCACCCCGCTCGTCGAGGGGCTGAGCGTGGACGAGGCCTTCCTCGACATTACCGGCAGCCAGCGGCTCTTCGGCCCCGCGCCGGCCATCGCGCGTTCGATCAAGGACGCGGTGCGCGACGCCACCGGGCTCACCGCCTCGGCCGGCCTCGCCCCGACCAAGTTCCTCGCCAAGATCGCCAGCGACCTGGAGAAGCCCGACGGCCTCGTCGTCATCCCCGCCGACGCGGTCGAAGCGCGGCTCCACCCCCTGCCCATCGAGAAGCTCTGGGGCGTGGGCGCGCGCATGGCCGAACGGCTCCACCGCCTCGGCATCCACACCGTCGGCGATGCCGCGCAGTGGCCGCAGGCCGACCTCGAAGAGCGCTTCGGCCAGGCGGGCGCACACCTGGCGCACCTCAGCCGCGGCGAGGATACGCGCGCGGTCGAGACGGTGTCGGAGACCAAGAGCGTCTCGCACGAGCACACCTTCGCCGAGGACGTGGAGGACGCCGACGCGCTCGTCTCGGTGCTGCGCGCGCTGGCCGACAAGGTGGCCGCGCGCCTCCGGCGGAAGGAGCTGGAAGGGCGCGTGGTGCAGATCAAGGTCCGCTACGACGACTTCTCCACCGTCACGCGCCGGCAGGCCCTCCCCGCCCCCTCGGCGCTGGCGGCGACCATGATCGCGACGGGCGAGCGCCTCCTGCGCGACCGGACCGAGGCGGGCTCCCGGCCCGTGCGGCTGGTGGGCATCGGCATGGCCGAGTTGACGTCCGCCGTCGGCGCCGTACAATCCAGCCTCTTCGACGAAGCGGCGCACCGGCGGACCGACCGCCTGGAGCGCGCCGCCGACGCGATCCGCGACCGCATGGGCGAACAGGCGCTCCGCCGCGGTTCGCAACTCGAACGCCCGGACGAGACGCCACGTCCGGACGACGCAGACCCGGCCGGCGGACCCCGGCCGTCACGGGACGGCAGCCAATGATCGACGCCATCGTGTTCGACATGGACGGGGTGCTCTTCGACTCCGAACCGGTGCACATGGATTCGTGGCGCGACGCACTGCGCCGGCATGGCATCAAAGCGGACGCGCTCGACTTCACCCCCTGGATCGGGGTGCCGGACCGCGACCTGTCGGCGCATCTCGACACGGCCTATCCCGATCCCGACGGGACGACGGGCCGGTACCTGGCGGGCAAGCGGGAGGCGTTCCGGCGGATCGCGTCGGAGCGACTGGTCCCGTTCGCGGGGTTGGCGGAGGTGCTGGCCCGCTGCGTCGCGGTCTGGCCGCTGGGGGTGGCCACCTCCTCGCGGCGGGACGAGCTGGCGCTCCTCCTGGCGAAGACCGGCCTCGCGGAGCACTTCCGCGCCACCTGCGCCTACGAAGACACCGAGGGGCACAAGCCCGACCCCGCACCGTACCGCCTGGCCGCCGAGCGGCTGGGCGTGGCGCCGGAGCGCTGCGCCGCGGTAGAGGACAGTCCCGACGGCGTTGCGGCCGCGCGGGCGGCCGGCATGCTGACGCTGGGGGTGACCAGCAGCTTCGATGCGGGCCGGCTGGCGGCGGCCGACCGCGTCTTCGCCCGGACCATCGACGCCTGCGGCTGGCTCCTGCGGACGCACGGCGCCGCCGCGGATGGAGAGGGCGGCGCATGAACGTTCCCGGCGCTTCCGCGACGGACGGCAAGCCGATGCCGGCGGACCTGGTGGTCGTCGACCTCGGCAACACGCGTACGCGCCTGGCGCTCTACCGGGGGGATGCACTCTGCAATCGTGGCGAAGTGTTGACCCGGGCGGACGACTGGACCGACCGCATGGCCGATGCGCTCGCGCGCCTCTGCGCCGACGCACCGGATGCGGGGCTCGTGATCGGATCGGTCGTGCCGGCGCGGGGGGATGCGCTG
This sequence comes from uncultured Planctomycetales bacterium, assembly GCA_964553265.1. Lineage (GTDB taxonomy): Bacteria > Planctomycetota > SZUA-567 > SZUA-567 > JAFGNG01 > CAZKKD01. Next base: position 3,604 of record CAZKKD010000417.1, read on the forward strand.
GTGCGTCTCGCGGAAGAGGCCGGGATCGCACCGGTGCTCCGTCTGCTGCCCGCGCGGCACCGGATTCTGCCCCATCGTCTCGAGACCGTGGCCACGCCGGGGATCGACCGCCTGGCCGCCGCGCGGCCCCCCCCGGGCCCGAACCGCACCGCGGCGGCGGTCCCGCGCGCGCGCGCGGGCGCGAGGGTGGCC
>CAZKKD010000418.1:0-3791 GCA_964553265.1 uncultured Planctomycetales bacterium
CCGCCGCCGGATACCACGCCGCCGCTTCCGGGTGGAGGTGCGGAAGGAAGTAGCTCGCGATCAGCGCCACGCCCAGGCCGCTGTAGTTCAGCTCGTCGGGGATGATGGTGAGGTCGTAGTCGATCACCGAGATCGCGATCATGTAGCTCGCGAACCAGAGCAGCAGCACGAAGGTGGGGATGCGGTAGACCAACGCGTCCGGCATCGTCGCAAAGGCGCCCGGCGCGGGCATGACCGCGAAGCGCCAGCCCACCGCCGCCCACAACAGTCCGGTCGCGAGCTCCGTCAGCGGGTAGCGCCAGTGGATCGGTGTCCGGCAGCCGCGGCAGCGCCCCCGCTGGAGGAGCCAGCTCAGGACCGGGACGTTCTCCCCCATCCGCAGGCGCCGCCCGCAGCGGGGGCACATGCTGCGGGGGTGGACGATGCTGATCCCGTGCGGCAGCCGCAGGATGACGACGTTGAGAAAGCTCCCCGTCGTCAGGCCGAACAGGAAGAACGCCACGGCATAGAACGGAACGAACGGTTCCGGCATCGTTGTCTCCGGTCACGTCGGCGGCGGTGCGGCGTGCGCCCGGCCGCCGGGGCGTTCAGATGCGCACCTGGCGCACGCGCTTCACCCCGGCGAGCGCCTTCAGCGACTTGTGGACCTCGGCCGGCACCTCGTCGGCGTCGACGTTGATGACGCAGAGGGCGAGGTCGCCCTTGCGGCCCCAGTTCATGGCGCCGATGTTGATCGCGGCGTCGCCGAGGGCGCTGCCGACCGCGCCGATGACGCCGGGCTTGTCCTCGTTGTTCATGATGAGCAGCGTCCCCTCGGGGTCGGCCTCGACGTGGTAGCCGTCCACCATCACGATGCGCGGGATCTCCCGCCCGAAGATGGTGCCCGCCACCTCGCGGATGCCTTCGCTCGTGTCGATGCGGACGGTCAGCAGGCTGTGGAAGTCGCCGCGCCGCTCGTTCTTGCTCTCGCGGATGTCGATGCCGCGGTCGCGGGCCACCGCCGCCGCGGAGACGGGGTTGACGCCCTCGTCGACGCAGGACATGAGGCCCAGCACCGCCTGGAGGGTGACGCCGCGCAGGTCGCGCTCGGCCACTTCGCCCTCGTAGGCGAGCTCCATCGACCGGATCTGCCCGTCCACCATGCCGCCGGCGAAGCGCGCCAGCTTGTAGGCCAGCCGGCCGTAGGGGGCGAGCTCCGAGGCGTCCTCCGCCGAGAGGGCGGGGAAGTTGAGCGCGAAGCGGATCTCGCCGTTCTTGAGCGCGTCCACGATCTGTTTCGCCGCGTCGATGGCGACGCTGATCTGCGCCTCCTCGGTGCTCGCACCGAGGTGCGGGGTGCAGAGGACGTGCGGGTGCTCCACCACGCGCCGGTCGGTGGGCGGCTCCTCGGTGTAGACGTCCAGGGCCGCGCCGGCGCACTTGCCGCTCTCCAGCGCCGCGAGGAGGGCCTCCTCGTCGATGATGCCGCCGCGGGCGCCGTTGACCACGCGGACCCCGTCCTTCATCGCGGCGAAGGCGTCGGTCCCGATGATGGCCCGGGTCTCGTCGGTGAGCGGGGTGTGGACCGAGAGGTAGTCGATCTCCTTGACGAGCGCCATGACGTCGGGGACCAGTTCGATGCCGAGCGCCTTGGCGCGGTCTTCGCTGATGAAGGGGTCGTAGGCCAGGACGCGCATGTTGAAGGCGCGGCAGCGGCGGGCCACCTCGCAGCCGATGCGCCCGAGCCCGAGGAGCCCCAGCGTCTTGCCGTTGACTTCCGTGCCCTGGTACTTCTTCCGGTCCCACGCGCCTTCCTTCAGCGACTGGCAGGCGGGGTGGATGTGCCGCGAGAGCGCCAGCAGCAGCGTCACCGCCAGTTCCGCGGTCGAGACGGTGTTGCCGCCGGGGGTGTTCATCACGATGGCGCCCTGCCGGGTGGCGGCCGGGATGTCGACGTTGTCCACGCCCACGCCCGCGCGCGCGATCGCCTTCAGGTTGGTGGCGCATTCCAGGATGTCGGCGGTCAGCTTGGTGGCCGAGCGGATGATGATGGCGTCGAACTCGCCGATCACGCCCTTCAGCTCGTCCGGCGTCATGCCGGTCTTGACGGTCACTTCGACGCCGGAGGTCTCCGTCAGGATGTCGACGCCTTCCTGGGCCAGTTTGTCGCTTACCAGAACGCGAATCGGCTTGTCCGCCATCGGGGTTTCCTTTCTGTCTGCTCGCATCAACGTGGGATTCGTCGGGGTGCAATCCTGCCCGCTGTCGCGCGGTTGAGGGGCCTCGTTCCCCCCGCCCCGTTCTGCAGCCCGCCCGACAGGGAAGCGGTGATCATAGCGACCCCGTTTCCGACCGTCAACGCCGAAAGTCGCTCTCTTGGGGCGGGTCGGAGGGGGTTCAACCGCCCGCGCGGAAGGGGTTGGCGGCGGGGTTGTCGAGAGTGGTGGGGTCGACGCTCTCGACCGCGTCCAGGCGCCTGCCCGCGCCGGGCGGGTCGCCGGCGGCGCGTTCCTCCACGTCGGCCGTTCCGCGCGTGCGGTTGCGCGAATAGTGCACCGCCAGGCCCGCGGCGGTCCGGACGGCCGCGGCGTCCGGGGCCTCAACGGGGGGGGCGGTGGCGGCAGGACCAGACGGCTCCGCGTCCGCGGCGCCAGGCGGGGGCGGATCGGTGCGCAGGAGGATGATCGACCCGGGTTCCTGCACCGTCTGGTACAGGCGGTCGCCGGGGCGGGCGAGGCGCTCCAGCCAGTCGTTCTCGCCTTCGTCGCGGCCGCTCACCGCCCGGGTCTGCGGATCGAGGCGGAAGTGGCGGCCCACCGCCAGGAGGCGCATCTCCCCGGCGTCGGCGTCGGGCCGATGGGCGAGGAGGTCGTCGAACTTGCGGCAGAAGAGCGCCTCGGTCAGGAGGCAGCCCCCCGCCGGCGCGCCGTAGCGGGCGACGCCCAGCGCCGCGGCCAAACGGATCTGCTCCTGCCGGCCGCGGCCCCGGATGGCCGGCAGGCGGTCGCGGTCGACCCAGCCCTCCCGCTCCGGCAGCGTGGGGTCGAGAAACCGCGCCGAGAGCGGGCGGAGGAGCCGGTCGGCGAGGCCGGTGGCCTTGTCGATCTGTGCCATCGCGTTCCGGTTCTGGCTCATCGGCCGCTGGCCCAGCACCTCGCCGGAAACCAGGAAGTCGGCCCCGATGCGCACGCGGTGCGCCTCGGCATGGCGGATGGTGGCGATGCGGCAGTCGATGCAGGGGTTGCGGTGCTTGCCGAGGCCGTGCGCGGGCGCGCGGACAAGGCCCAGCAGCTCGTCGGTCCATTCCTCGGCGTGGAGCCCCAGGCCCAGCGCTTCCGCCGCGGCGGTCACCTCGGGGTGGGGCGTGCCGTCCAGGCCGCTGCGGGCGAAGACGCTCTTCATGTGAAAGAGGACCACCCGGACTCCCTGTGCCCGGACCACCGCCGCCGCCAGGCAACTGTCCAGCCCCCCGGAAAACATCGCCACTGCCGTCCGCGTCATGTCTGCTGCTCCTGTTGGCCGCGCGGCCCTGTCGTGATCTTTCCCGGGCCGTGCGGGGGATGGTGCGGCATCGAGGGCGCGGTTTCCACGAAGTCGTCAGGTCGCCTGTTCCGCAGGCCTGTCCGGGGGGCAGGGCGGGGTCGCCCACGAGGCTTGCCCGGCACGTGAGTCATAACCTGTTGTTATGTCATGAAAAGAGCCCTGCCGCTTGGAGGCGTGCAGGGCTCTGGAAAGTTGGCATCCCCACGGGGAGTCGAACCCCGGTTTGCAGACTGAGAATCTGCCGTCCTAGGCCACTAGACGATGGGGAC
>CAZKKD010000419.1:0-3788 GCA_964553265.1 uncultured Planctomycetales bacterium
CACCGCCTCGCCCGGCGACGTGCCCGCGCCCCGCCTGGCCGGCCGCATCGCTCTTCTCCAGGGCGCCCTGGCCGAGGCCGAGCGCATCTTCTCCGCCGGCTCGCGCGAGCACCCGAACGATCCCGAGGCGCAGCTCCTGATGGCCCGGGCCTACGAGAAGTCCGGCGAGGCCGACAAGGCCCTTCTCACCTACCAGCGCGTCACCGAGGCGGCCCCCGCCAATGTCGACGCCTGGGTCCGGATCGCCGACCTGGCCGAGACGCTGGGGCAGACCGGTCTCGCCCGCGACGCCTACGCGCGCCTCGTCGATCTCGTGCCCGATGAGCCGCTCTACGCCTTCCAGCTCGGCCGGCTCAGCCTCGCGGTCGACGACTACCGCACCGCCGCGTCCGCCAGCCGCAAGGCCGTGGCCGACGGGCCGCGCGGCGAACGCGCCCGGATGAACCTCGCCACCGCCCTCCACGCCCTCGGCGACATCCGCGGGGCGGAGATTGCATTGCGCGAACTCCTGGCCCAGAACCCCGATCACACCGAGGCGAAGGCCTACCGCGCGCGGCTGCTGGCCGACCTCGGCGTCCGCCTCAGCGAGGCGCTGGAGCTTGCCCAGGCCGCCCGCGACGCCGAACCCGGCGTTCCCGCGGTCCGCGACGCGCTCGGCTGGGTGCGCTACCGCCTCGGCGACACCGAGGAAGCGCTCGCCATCCTCGAACCCGTCCCGCCCGCCGACCGCAGCCGGGCGGCGTGGCTCCACCTCGGCATCGTCTACCGCAGCCTCGGCCGCTACGACGAGGCGGAGGCCGCGCTCAACCAGGCCGCCGCGCCGCTGCAGGAGGGCGAGGTCGCCGGCATCGCCGAGGCTCTCCGCCGCCAGGCCGAGGCGCTCCTCGAGGAGACCGCCAGGGACCGCCGCGAAGCCATGCGCCTCGAACGCGTCAAGCGCATGGAGGCCCTCCGCCGCCAGGAAGCCGAAGAGCGCCGCGCCGCCCGCGAAGCCGAACCCGAACGGAACACCGCCGCCCCCGTCGCGGACACTGACGCGGACGCCGCCTCGGACAACGCCGCGCCCGCCGTGCTCCTCGACGAGCAGAACGACGAGGCCGAGGTTCCCGTCGTCGAGGGCATCGGCATGACCGTCCCGCTCGACGAGGGCGCCGCCGGTGCGCCGGACGACCTCTCCGTGCCCGCCTCCGCGCGTGCGGTCGCGCCCGGCGAGACGACCGGCGACGACGCGCCGCTGCCCGCCCTGCCCGGCCCGGAGGTCCCCACCGAGGAGATCTCCGTCGAGGCCCTGGAGGCCATCGAGGAGGTCGGCGCCGCGCCCGCCGCGGTCGCCCCCGCCGCCTCGCTCCCGCGCAACACCGTCGACCTCAGCGCCGCCGAGGCCGCGCCCTGGATCGACTGGGACGGCGAGTCGGTCGCCTGCCGTCCGGCCGAAATGCCTGCTGCGCCGCAGCCGGTGGATCTCGACGCGATGGATCGCGAAAAGGAAGAGGTTCTCCTCATCGTGCAGGCCTGGCGCAAGGAGGCGCCCGCCCGCATCGCCTACCCGAGCGCGGAGGACAGCGCGCCGGCCGACGAGGCGCAGCCCGTCGTCGCCGCGTCCGCCCCCGTCGCGTCGGCGCAGCCCACGCTCGCGGTGGCCCCGGCCGTCTCCACGCCACCCATGACCGCCGGGCCCGATCTTGCCGTCGCCGCCCCCGCGGAGGACCGGATGCCCCTGGACGGCCCCGACCTGCCGCTCGCCGGCCACATCGAGCCCATCGCCCCCGCGCGCGAAACCGCTGCCGCCCCGACTCTCCAGCACGGCCCCGACCTCGACGCCATGGCGGCCCTGCCGGAATGGGCCTTCTGAGCCGTTCTGCGTGCCACCGGCCCGCTCCGGGCCGCCGCGAAGGTCTGCACTGCGCACCTGCGCCCCGTCCGCCGGACGGGGCTTTTTCTTGACCGCACCGTCTTCCGCGTCTAAGCTCCCGCCTCCGCGGCGCGGCGGAGGGTCCGTTCGGCCGTGTGGTCTGCGTGGGGGTTCCTGACGGAAACGATTTCATGCCTGACATTGCGCTGCGGCTGCTCGACAGCGTCCTTCTCGTCTTCCTCATCGGCCTCGCCGGCTTCGTCGCGGAGCGGCGCGGGCTCTTTGGCGAGCGGGGGCGGGCCGCGCTCTCGGCGGTGATGCTCCACATCGCCTACCCGGCCCTCGGCTTCTACAGCATGGCCACCGGCATCGACCCCGCCGCCGCCACCGAGAACGTCACCGCCGTCCTGCTTGGGGTGCTGACGCTGGTGGTGGGCTGCGCGTTCGGCTATATCGCGGTCTGGCCCACGCGGCTGGAGGGCGCGCGCCGGCGCACCTTCGTGCACCTGTTGACCACCAACAACTTCATCAACCTGCCGCTCCCCATCGTGCTGGCGCTCTGGCCGGGGTCGGTCGACACGCTCTTCCTCATGCTCCTCGGATCGGGGACGCTCTACTGGGTCATCGGCATCTTCCCGCTGGTGCGGCATCTCCATCCGCTCCAGCAGCTCCGCAACGTGGTCAACCTCCCCTTCGCGGGGCTCCTGGGCGGGCTGGTGGTGGGCGCGATGGGGTGGGGCGAGGTGATGCAGGAGACGCCGGTGCTCCGTACGCTCCTGGAGACCTGCCGCGTCACCGGCGCGGCGATGGTGCCGGTGGCCATTCTCTTCATCGGCGCGTCGCTGGCGGCGGCGACGGCGCGCAGTTCGCGCGGGCTCATGATCTACTACAGCGTCTGCCGGCTCATCGTCTTTCCGCTCCTCTTCCTGCCCATCATCTGCTGGGCGGGACTGCCGATGGAGGCGTCCTACGTCGTGCTCCTGGTGGCGATGATGCCGGCGAGCAACACCAGCGCCATGATTGCCGACCGCTTCGGCGGCGACGCCGAGCTCGCGAGCGCGGCCAACCTCTACAGCACCCCGCTCGCGCTCCTCACCGTGCCGCTCCTCTTCCCCGTCTTCAGCCAGCTCCTCTGCTGAGCGCAGCGTCCGGGCCGCCGCGCGCGCCGCCGGACGCAGAGAAGAAAGGTCCCGCCATGCCCTCCCTCTTCGAGCAGTACGGCGACGTCTACGCCCTCTTCATCGACGAGCCGAAGCGCTGGGCGCACGAGGGGCCGCTCCTGCGGGACCTCGTCGCGGAGGCCGACGCGCCCGCCCGCGTCCTCGACCTCGGCTGCGGGCCCGGCTTTCACGCCCGGCACCTCGCCGCGGCGGGCTGCCGCGTCGTCGCCATCGACCAGGCCCCCGCCATGCTCCGGAGCGCCCGCGCGCTCGCCCCCGCCGACGCCCCCGTCGACTGGCGGCAGGGCGACCTCCTCGACCCGGTGGAGGGCGCCTTCGACCTGGTGCTCTTGTTGGGGAACACGCTTTCGGCGGTCGAGCGCCGCGAGGGGCTCTTCCGGCACGTGGCCGGGCTCCTGGCGCCGGGGGGGCGCTTCCTGGTCCAGGTGCTCGACTACGAGCGCCTCCGCCGCGACCGCGTCCGCCACGTGGTGCGGCGGGGCCGGGTGGACGGCCGCGACACCGTGGTCGCGAAGGTGATGACCGGCGTCGCCGACGGCATGGTGGTCGCCTTCACCGTGCAGCAGGAGGACGCCGCCGGCGCCTGGTCCTGCTCCACCGAGCAGAGCCGCCTCCGCGCGCCGGAGGAGGCCCACCTTCTCGCCGAGGCCGAGGCCGCCGGCCTGCAGCGGGTCGCCACCTGGTCCGGCATGGACCGCACCCCCGACCGCCCCGGCGAAGGCGCCGACCGCGTCCACCTCTTCGCCCACGCCTGA
>CAZKKD010000420.1:0-3787 GCA_964553265.1 uncultured Planctomycetales bacterium
GCGCACGCTCCGCTTCTACCACCTCTGGCTGATGCTTTTTCTCAACGTCACGTGCGGCATTGCGGTCATCTCGGTCGCGTCGCCGATGGCGCAGGAGCTGGCGGGCCTCACCGCCGTCGGGGCGGCGGCAATGGTGGGGCTGATGGGGCTCTTCAACGGGTTGGGGCGCATCGGGTGGGCCTCGGCCAGTGACCGGCTGGGGCGACCGACCACGTTCAGCCTCTTCTTCCTGATCCAGATCGTGGCGTTTCTGCTGTTGCCGAGAACGACGCATCCGCTTGCTTTCCAGGGCCTTGTGTTCGTGATTCTCACATGCTACGGCGGCGGGTTTGCCACCATCCCGGCCTTCATCGGCGACGTCTTCGGCACGCGGGAGCTGGCGGCCATTCACGGGTATCTCTTGACCGCGTGGGCGGCGGCGGGCGTGGCGGGTCCGATGCTGGTGGCGTGGGTGCGCGAGACGGCGGGCGGCTATGGCCGGACGCTGGAGAGCTTCGCGGTGCTGTTTGTGGTGGCGCTGGGGGTGAGCATCTGGATCCGCCTGGACATTGCCCGCATCCGCCGCCGCAACGCCGAGGCCTGAGCTTCCTGCAGGCAGCTTGCATGCGCCTGGGTGGTGTGCGCTGTCCCGGTCGAACCCGGCGTCCGGAAAGGATTTGTATTGTGATCGGCGCCGGGCGTCGGTATGCTGTCTCCCCCCGGATTCCGCGGCGGGTGCGCATTGCGGCGGGGTGGCGGAGGGGGCTCCTTCGCCTGCATTCCGAGAGGCTTCGATTTCGGGACATTCGTCATGGACATTCGCCCCTTCCGGTTTGACGACGAGGTATTTGCACGCATCCTGGGCCGCGGCGCGGAGGCCGATGCCGACGCGTTCGACGCGGTGCGGGAGATGGTCGACCGCGTCCGGCGCGAAGGCGATGCCGCGCTCTTCGCCCTGGCGGAGGAGTACGACGGCTTCGCGGTCGACGCCGACAGCCTTTGCGTCACCCAGGAGGAGATGATCGCCGCCGAGCGCGAGGTGGACGACGCCTTCATCATGGCCATCGCGGCGGCGCGGACCAACATCCGCCGCTTCCACGAGTACCAGCGCCGGCAGGGCTATCTTCACGACGACGGCGATGGGGTGCTCCTCTCCAAGCGGGTGCTGCCGGTCCGGCGGGCCGGCGTCTACTGCCCCGGCGGGACGGCGCCGCTCTTCAGTTCGATGCTCATGAACGTCATCCCCGCGCAGGTGGCCGGCGTGGAGGAGATCGTCGCGGTCACCCCGCCGGACGCCGACGGGCGCATTGACCCGCATCTCCTCGTCACCGCCCGCCTGCTGGGGCTGGAGACGGTGCTGCGGATCGGCGGGCCGTGGTCGGTGGCGGCGCTCGCGTACGGCACCGCCTCGGTGCCGCGGGTCGACGTGGTGGTCGGTCCGGGCAACCAGTATGTCACCCTCGCCAAGCGCCTGGTGACCGGCGTGGTGGGGATCGACATGGCCGCCGGGCCGAGCGAGGTGGCCATCATCTGCGACCGCGACGCCGACGCGCGGTACGTGGCGGCCGACCTTCTGAGCCAGGTCGAGCACGGCAGCGGCATGGAGGCCGGGGTGGTCTTTACCGACAACGAGCTCCTGGCCCGCCGCGTCGGCGAAGAGGTGGACCGCGCCCTGGACGAGCTCTCCCGCGCCGATGCGGCCCGCCGCAGCCTGGACCGCTACGGGGCCATCTTCGTGGTGCAGGACCTGGCCGAGGCCGTCGCCGCGGTCAACCGGCTCGCCCCCGAGCACCTGGAGATCCTCACCGCCGATCCCGAGGCCGTCCTGGAGGGGGTGGAGAACGCCGGCGCCGTCTTCCTCGGGCCGTGGAGCCCGGAGCCGGTGGGCGACTACTTCTGCGGGACCAACCACGTGCTTCCCACCGGCGGCGCGGCGCGGTATGCCGGCAGCCTGTCGGTGAACGACTTTCTCAAGGACATGTCGGTGGTGCGCTACTCCGCCGCACGCCTCACGCGGACCGGCCGGTCGATCGCGCACCTGGCCGAGCTCGAGGGGCTCACCGCCCACGCGCGCTCGGTCCAGGTGCGCATGGACGACCTCGCCCGCGGCGCCGGCGAGGCGCCGTCTGCGGACGAGGAGCCCCCGGAAGCGTCCTGAAGCGCGCGGGGGCCGGCATGTCGGCATACAGGTTCTGTCGCGGGCAGCGACGGGAAGGAGGGGGGTCCGCCCGGCGGAGGTCCGGGGGGATCCCCGCTTTTCGTTCGGTCCGGCAGACGGGCCGAAGACGCCGGATGCGGGACGGAACGGGGAGGAACGACGGACATGCGCAACGATGCGGAAACCAGGCAGGGCTGGACGGGCTTCACGTTGCGGCGGGATGGGGCGACGGAGACCGCGATTATCCGGTTCCGGACCGCCAGCCTGCGCGCGCCGGAGCTGTTGACGACGCTGGAGGCGGAGTTCGCCCGACTCGGCGCCGATCTGCAGGCCCCGCTGCTGGTGATCGACTTTTCGGGCGTGGAGGATGCGCCCACCGCGGTGCTGGGGCTGACGCTGCAACTGGCGGTGGACGCGGGCCGGCGGGGGATTCCGGTCAACGTCTGCTCGCTCGGGCCCACGCTGCGCCGCTTTTTCGGTCCGCTGGAGGCGCATCATCTCGTTGGGGTCCGCGCGGACCTGGGCGACGCGCTGCGGTAGGCCGCCCCTGCCGCAGCCGCGGGCTGTCCGCCCCCGTGCGGACACCTGTTCCCAGGGCGATTCAGTTCTTGCCATTTCATTCTGAACCTGGCGGCACCGATTCGGCAAAAGGTCCCCTCTCCCTTTGGGAGAGGGTCAGGGTGAGGGAATTTTTGCAGTCCGGGGGCTCTCACCCCGGCCCTCTCCCGGAGGGAGAGGGAGAACGGAATGGTCCTGTACCTGTTCCCGCGGTGTTGACCCCACCCGCCGCGGCGGCGTACAATACCGCACTCCGAACGAACCCGTTCTTTCTGCAGCAGGGATGCCGCCCATGAGCCGCCCGAACCGCTTCCTCCGCTCCTGTGCCCTCCTGGTGCTGGGCCTTTCGCTGGCGTGGTGCGGCACGGCGGCGGGGGAGGGGGAAGAGGCCTGGCAGGGCTTTCTGCCCGGCGACGACGGCGAGATTCCGGCCTGGATCGTGGCCGGCCCCTACCCGCCCGGCGCCGCGCCGGAGCTCCCGGAGGATGCGACGCCCCGCGCGGGCGACGCCGCCCCCGATGGCCGGACCTGGGAGGCCGTCGCCACCGGCAATGCCGCGGTGGACCTGACCGGCCGCCTCCGCGCCGCCGGCGTGGACGAGGGGGTGTTTCTCCTCCGCAGCGCGGTCCGGCCGGCCTACGAGCAGAAGGGCTTCGCCTTCTTCGTCGCCAACGGCCCCGGGCGGCTGACCGTCAACGGCACGACCGCCGACGCCGTCTACAGTGCGGAGCACCGGCAGTTCGTCGCGTCGGTGCGGACGGTCTACCCCGCCGGCCGGAGCGCGTTGCGGGCCCGGTTGACGGCGCGCGAGGGGATGGCGGTCTTCACCGTGCTGGTGGGGGCTTTCCACCGCGACCGGCCGGAGTACCTCCGCGGTGCGGTGGCGGAGATCCCCGCCGCGCCGCCGGCGGCGACGCCGGCCGGCTCGCTGCGCGCACGGGTGCGCCTGTCGGTGCGCCCGGCGCCCCTGCGGCCGGGACCGCCCCCCCTCCGGCGGCCGTGGGGGCGGGGTGCCCCCCGCTCGGCCCGGGTGGGTGGCTACCGGCCGGTCCGATGGCGGTCCCGACGATCGTCATCCCCGCGTCGCGCCAC
>CAZKKD010000421.1:0-3773 GCA_964553265.1 uncultured Planctomycetales bacterium
AACAGCTTCTGCGCCAGGGCGTGGTGGAGGCGGCATGACCTGGGGACCTTTTCTTCAGCCGTGGGGTCTGCTCGCGCTCGCCGGCATCGGCGCGGTGGTGGCGATCTACCTCTTCTACCAGCGCTACCGCCCCCAGCGGGTGACCGGGCTCTTTCTCTGGGATCCGCCGTCGGTCACCTACCGTGGCGGCCAGCGGCTCGAACGCCTGCACGCAAGCCGGTCGCTTCTGCTGGACCTGCTCGCGGCGATCCTCCTGGGCCTCGCGGTCGCGGCGCCGGCCATCCTCGGCCAGGCGGGAGCGCTGCGGGTCGTCATTCTCGACGACAGCCTGTCGATGCGCGCCGGGGGCAACGCCGCCCGCGCGCGTGCGCTGGCGGCCGACCTCGTCCAGGGCGCGTCCGACCGGGTGGCCGTTCTCGTGGCCGGAGCCCGGCTGCGGGTGGCGGCCGGGCCCGACGCCGAGATGAGCGACGCCCGGCGGGCGCTGGAAACCTACGACCCGTATGCCCCGTCGGCCAAGCTGGCGGACGCCGTCGGTGCGGCCCGCGAACTCTATGCCGGGCGGCTGGAGCTGCATGTCATCACCGACCACCCGCTGGCGGCCGCCGCGCCGGCCGAATCGGCCCTGACGGTCCATACCCTTGCCGGGCGGGCCGGGAACCTGGCGCTCCTCCAGGCTGAGCGCTATCGCGCCGACGACGGCGGCGAGCGGATGCGCCTGGCGGTGGCCAACTTTTCCGATGCCGCCGCGACCGCGCGCATCCGGGTCGACGCGGGGATGGTTACGATTCACGAGGAAGAGGCCGTGCTCGACGGCGGTGCGGTGGCGCACCTCACCGTCACCCCACCCGCGGACCGGGAGGAGCTGTCGATCCGCCTCACGGGCGACCCGGACGCGCTGCGCGCCGATTCGGAAGCGCTGCTTCTCGGGCCGCCGCGTCGGGAGGTGCGGGCGCGGATCGAGGGGGTGCCCGACGCGATGGCCGCGCTGGTGCGCCGGGCGCTCGTCGCCGCCGGCGCCACCCCGACGGAGGGCCTGGCCGACCTCCTCGTCACCACCGATCCGGAGGCCAGCGGCCGGGTCGGCACGCTGCAGTGGGTGCTGCCTCCGGAGGACGCCTCCGCCTTCACCGGTCCGTTTCTCGTCGACGCCACCGACCCGCTCTGCACCGACCTCGATCTGCCCGGCATCTACTGGCCCGCCGCCGAGTGGCCGGTGGCCGATGTCCCGGGCGTGCCGCTGGTCAGCACGCGGGGCACGGCGCTCTTCTGGCGCTCGGGTGCGGATCGGCTGACCCTCAACCTCGACCCGCTGCGCAGCAACATCACCCGCAATGTCGCCTGGCCGGTGCTCATCGCCAACGTCGTGCGCACCTGCCGCGCGCGCCTGCCGGGGCTGCGCCGCCGGAACTACCGCACCGCCCAGCCGCTGGAGTTCGTGCCCGGTCCGGAGGCGGGCCTGCCGGATCGTCTGGTCGGCGAGGGGGTGGAGATCCCCTTCCGCCTCGGGCTGCCGGCGCCGGAGCGTCCGGGGGTCTACCGCCTCGTGCGCGGGGAAGAGGACGTGCTGGTCGACCGCATCGCGGTGCACTGCTTCGCGGCGGGAGAGTCCGATCTCTCCGGACTCGCGGCCGCCGACGCGGACGAGACGCAGTTCGGCGCGGGTGAGAGCGCGGCGCCCGAAGCGCTCCTGCATCTGGGTTGGCTCCTGGCGATTCTCGGATGCGCCGCGGTGGCCGCCAACTGGCTCCTGGACCGGCGGGAAGCCGCGGCCGCCCCGGCGGGAGGGTCCACGGTATGAATTTCGCCCATCCGCAGTTGCTGCTTCTCCTCTTCCTCGTGCCGGCCGTGGCCCGTTACGTCCGGGTGCGCGGCCGGCCCGCGCTGGGCGGGCTGCGGATTGCGCTGTTGGTGCTTCTGGTCGTCTGTCTCGCCGGTCCACAGTTGAGCCGGGTTCAGTCCGGGGTCGACCTCATCGTCGTGGCCGATCGGTCTGCGTCGGTCGGCGACGAGGGCTGGCGCAGTCAGGAAGAGCTTCTGCGGCATCTCGGCGCCGCCCGCGGACCGAACGACCGGATCGGCGTGGTGGCCTTCGGCATGGCGCCGGTGGTCGAGTCGCGCCCCGAGCGCGGCCGGACCGGCGGCCAGGTGGGCGAGGCGGTCGACCCCAACGGCAGCGACCTCGCCGAGGCGCTCCGCGCGGCCGGTCGCCTGGTGGAACCCACGCGGCGGACGCGGCTGCTTGTCCTGAGCGACGGGCGCTACACCGGCCGGGATCCCTCCGCGCCGGAGATCCTCGCCGAGGTGGGCGACCGCCCCGTCTGGTTCCGCGATCTCGGCCGCAGCCGCGCCGGCGACGTCGCCGTCGGGGTGCTCCAGGCCCCGGCCGAGGTGACCCTCGGCACCGCGTTCGTGCTGCGCTACACCATCGTGAGCGCCCTCGAGACCGAGATCGGCTATCGCCTCCGGCGCGGCGAGCGCGTCCTCACCGAGGGGCGGGTCCGGGTCGTGCCGGGGGAGAACGCCTTCCTCGCCCGCGACCTTGCCGACGTGGAGGGGAACATCGAGTACCGGCTCGAACTCGACCGCCCGGACGACCCCGTTCCCGAAAACAACGCCGCCGCCGCGCTCGTGCGCGTGGTGGCCGCCCCGCGGGTGCTGCTCCTGAGTGGAGCGCTGGAGGAGGAGGGCCTTCTCACCAGCGCGCTCGACGCCGCCGGCATTCCCTACGACGCCGGCGTCCCCTCCGGCGAGCCGCTCAGCGCCGCGCTCCTCGACCCGTACCGCGTCGTCATCCTCGAAAACCTCCCGCTCGGCCGCCTCGGGCACGACGGGACGAAGGCGCTCGCCCTGGCGGTGGAGCACGGGGTCTGTGCGCTCCTGGTGACCGGCGGGCAGGGCGCCTTCGGCCAGGGGGGCTACCACAAGTCCGCACTCGACCCGCTCCTGCCGGTCAGCATGGAGCTCCGCGAAGAGCAGCGCCGGAACCTGATGGCCCTCGCCATCGTCATGGACCGTTCCGGGTCGATGGCGATGGCGGCCGGCGGCGGCCGGACCAAGATGGACCTCGCCAACGCCGCCGCCGCGGAGAGCATCCGCCTCCTCAGCGGGCTCGACCAGGTCTCCGTCATCGCCGTCGACAGCATGGAGCATGTCATTGTCCCGCTCGTCCGGGCGGACGACACCGGGCGGCTCGTCGACGCGGTGCTGCGGATCGAATCGATGGGCGGCGGGATCTTCGTCCACACCGGGCTGCAGGCCGCCGCGCGCGAGATCCGCAAGTCGAAGGCCCCGACCCGCCACATCCTCCTCTTCTCCGACGCCGCGGATTCGGAGGAGCAGGCCGGCTGCCTCGCCCTGGCGAAGGATCTGCTCGCCGAGAACATCGGCCTTTCCGTGGTCGGTCTCGGCACGCGCACCGACAGCGATGCCGAGTTTCTCCGCAACCTGGCCAAGGCGGGGCAGGGGGCGGTGCTCTTCACCAACCGCGCCGAGGAGCTGCCGCGCCTCTTCAGCCAGGAGGTCATCCGCGTCTCGCGCCGCGGCTTCGTCGACGAGCCGGCGGGCGTCAAGCCGTTGCCGGATCTGCTCCAGCCCGGCCTCTCGCCGACCGAAGCGGTCCCGCCCGTCGGCGGCTACAACCTCCCCTCGCCGCGCAAGGACGCGAGCTGTGCGCTGCCCACCACTGACGACTACGCCGCCCCCCTGGTTCCGTTCCGTCAGCGCGGCCCCGCGGTCCCGGTCGCCGAACCAGTAGACGAGGGTGAGGACGG
>CAZKKD010000422.1:0-1231 GCA_964553265.1 uncultured Planctomycetales bacterium
CGATGAGCGACGGGGGCAGCCAGGTCATCGTGCACGGCCGGCCCGTCGGCGCCATGCCGGCGCGCGAGTACTATGCCATGCGCGACCGCGCCTGGCGGGCCGTGACCGAGAGCTACGCCCGGCTCGCGGCCGCGCACGACATCCTGGTGCTGGAAGGGGCGGGCAGCCCCGTGGAGGTGAACCTGCGCGACCGCGACATCGTCAACATGGAGATGGCGCTCCACGCCCGGGCCGCTACCGTGCTCGTGGCCGACATCGAACGCGGCGGCGTCTTCGCCTCGGCGGTGGGCACCTACCGGCTTCTCCGACCGGACGAGCGCGCGCTCATGTGCGGGACGATTGTGAACAAGTTCCGCGGCGACGCCACGCTCTTCGACGAGGGCGGAGCCATTCTCGAACGGGAGACCGGGGCGCCGTATCTGGGCCTCCTGCCGTACCTGCCCGATCTCCACGTCGACGAAGAGGACAGCGTCGCCGTCCCGGACCTGGGACGGGAGGCTCCCGACGCCGACGCGGTGGTCGTGGCCGTGCCGGCGCTGCCGCGGGTGAGCAACTTCACCGACCTCGCGCCGCTGGCGTCGCTGGCGGGGGTGGCGCTGCGGATGGTGCGCCGCCCGGCCGACCTGGCCGGCGCGGATGCGGTGCTCCTGCCTGGTACCAAGAGCACGATGCAGGACATGGCCTGGCTTTCGGAGACCGGCCTGGCCGAGGCCATCCGGCAGCTTCATCATGAGAAACGTGTCCCCGTGGTCGGCCTCTGCGGCGGCTACCAGATGCTCGGCACCGTCCTGCGCGATCCGACGGGCGCCGAAGAAGACCTGCCGGAACGCCCCGGCCTGGGCCTGCTCCCGGTCGAGACCGTCTTCGGCCCGCAGACGAAGAAGCAGACCTGCCGCGTCCGGGGCGCGGCGACGGAGGAACATCCGTTTCTGGCGGCCGGCACGGCATTCGCCGGCTACGAGATTCACAGCGGGGAGACCGTTACCGCGGGGACGGCCCCTCCGCACCGCTACACCGAACGCGGTGAGGCAGAGAGCGATCTGCCGGAAGGCGCCTGCCGGACGGGGGAGGGGACCTATGTCCTCGGCACCTATGTGCACGGCCTCTTCGACGGGCCGGCGATCGCGCTCGGGTTCGCGAACGATCTTCGCACGCGGAAGGGACTCGCGCCGCTGCCGGCGGATGCGGCCCGGGACGATGCGCGCACCCTGCGCGAGGCCAGCTACGCCCG
>CAZKKD010000422.1:1241-3772 GCA_964553265.1 uncultured Planctomycetales bacterium
GCGCCGCCGATGCGGGCGACCCGATCCGCACCGTGCGCGGGGCCGGCTACGCCCGCCTGGCAGCATCCCTGCGCGAGCGTGTCCGGCTGGATTGTATCACGGCCGCCATGGGGCTGGACGCATGACCGGGCACCAGTGGCTTCTCCTCTGCGCCTGCCAGACCCTTGTGGGCCTCTGCTGGGATCGCGCCTTCGGGGACCCCCGGCACTGGCCGCATCCGGCGCGCTGGGTCGGGACGCTTATCGGCTGGCTGGAAGCGGACCTGCGGCGCCGGGGGGTGCGCCTCCGATGGGCGGGCCTCCTCCTCTGGGCCGGCGCCGTGGGCGTGGCCAGTGCCGTTGCGCTCGGGTTGCTGGCTGCGTTTGTTGCGCTGGATCTCCTGCTCGGGCATGTGGACTCTTTCGGCAACTTCGGCTTCTGCGGACCGGTCGGCGCCTGGCCGTGGGTTTCCATGCTGGGCGGCGGGGTGGTCTGCGGCGTCTGGTTTTCCTGGCGCAGCCTCGCCGACGAGGCGGCCGCGGTCCAGGAGCATCTCGATCACGACCGCCTCCCCGAGGCCCGCCGCGCGCTGGCCGGCATCGTGGGGCGGGATACCGATGCGCTCGACGAAGCGGAGGTGGCCCGCGCCGCGGTCGAGACCGTGGCCGAAAACAGCGTGGACGGCGGCGTTTCCCCCACGCTCTTCGCCCTCCTCGGCGGCCCCGTGCTGGTGACGCTCTTCAAGGCGGCCAGCACGCTCGACAGCATGGTCGGGTACCGGGACGAGCACTATCGCGACCTCGGCGCCGTGTCCGCCCGGATCGACGATGCGCTGAACTATGTCCCCGCCCGGCTGACGCTGCTGCTCGTGCCGCTGGCGGCCCGGTTCTGCGGCGGTTCGTCGCTCGGCGCGTTCCGCATCGGCCGCCGGGACGGACGCAAGCATCCCAGTCCGAACGCGGCCATCGGCGAGAGCTGCTTCGCCGGGGCGCTCGGGGTGCAGCTTGGCGGGCCGTCGACCTACCGGGGCGTCCGGTCCGAAAAGCCCCGCCTCGGCGACCCCGGGCGCTCCCTGTCGTCGAACGATATCCGGCGGGCCAATCGCCTTCTTTTCGGCTTGTGGGGGGCGCTGCTGGTCCTTACGATGCTGCTGGCTGCCGTGCTGATGGCGACGCTGCCGCAGCCGTTCCTGATCTGTTGACCTGTCCGTTTTCCGTCGGGAGACCCGTCATGACGCACCGCGAACGCATCCGCGCCATCATCGCCGGCGAGCCGGCCGACCGCCCCGGCTTCTGGCTCGGCAATCCGGACGCGGCCACCTGGCCGCTCTACCTCGAGCACTTCGGACTCGAGACGCAGGAGGAGGTCCGCCGCCACCTGCAGGACGACTTCCGCTGGATGGCGGTCTGGACCTACAAGGCCCCCGACGGCACGCCCATGTTCCCCATCGAAAAGCATGCGCACGGCGACCGCGGCCCCTTCGCCGACTGCGAAGACCCCGCCGCGGTGGCAGACTACCCCTGGCCGAACCCCGACTACATGGACTACGAGGCCACGGTCCAGCAGCTCCGCGCCGCCGGCGACGTCTACCGCGCCAGCGGTCTCTGGACCTGCTTCTACCACAACGTGATGGACCTCTTCGGGATGGAGGACTATCTCGTCAAGATGTACACCCACCCCGAGGTGGTCGAAGCGGTGACCGACCGGGTCTGCCAGTTCTATTACGATGCGAACGAGCGCTTCTTTCCGCTCGCCGGCGACGAGGCCGACGCCTTCTTCTTCGGCAACGACTTCGGCACGCAGCTCGACCTCATCTGCGGCCCCGAGCAGTTCGACCGCTTCATCATGCCGTGGTTCCGCCGCTTTACCGACCAGGGCCACCGCCACGGCAAGCAGGTCATCCTCCATTCGTGCGGATCGATTCACAAGGTCATCGGTCGCCTCATCGATGCGGGGGTCGACTGCCTGCACCCCCTGCAGGCGCTCGCGAAGGACATGGACGCCGCCACGCTGGCCCGCGACTTCGGCGGGAAGATCGCCTTTCTCGGCGGGGTCGACACGCAGAATCTGCTCGTCCACGGGACCCCGGACGAGATCCGCGCCGAGGTCCGCCGGATCACGGGCCTTCTCGGGCCGCACCTCCTCGTGAGCCCGAGCCACGAGGCGCTCCTCCCGAACGTCCCGGCCGAGAACGTCCCCGCCATTGCCGAGGCCGTCCGCGAGGCCTGAGCCACTGCCCCGCGGGCCGGGCACCGCGGCCGGGTGCCCGGGCCGGCCTCCGGGGGCGGCAGCGCGCCGTCGCGCAGGCTGGGCACGCGGTCAGCCGGCGCGGCCTGCTCGCGGCGGTGGGTGACGTAGGGCGGCCCCGCCTGCTCGTCGGCGGCCAGGCGCCGCAACAGGTCCATCAGGCGGCGGCCGGCGGCCTCGTCCAGGTTGCCGGTCGGCTCGTCGGCCAGCACCAGCGGCGGCCGGCGCAGCAAGGCACGGCAGATCGCCACGCGCTGCATCTCGCCGCCGGACAGCTTGCCCGCCCGGTCGGCGGCGCGGTCGGC
>CAZKKD010000423.1:0-3760 GCA_964553265.1 uncultured Planctomycetales bacterium
TCCCCCGCCCGCAGCCGGTGCCGCCGCAGCGGCGTCTCGAACGTCCCCCCGCCCCGCCGCACCACCCAGAGGTCGTAGTCGGCCCAGCCCGCCCCCCGCGCGCCGAAGTCGACGCTCCAGTCGGGCGCGCAGTGGGCAATGCCGGCCGAGTTGACGCGGACGCGAGGACTAAGCATGCCCGGATTCTACAAAAGAAATGCCCTATCTGTCTATTGTAGAATCTCCGGATTCCGCTATCCTGCCCCTATCATGCAAGCCGCATCCCGGCGGCCCGCACAAGCAGGAAGGAGACCCCCATGCAGGTGCATCGCGAAGCCTACGTCGCCGCCATGACCGGCGCGCCCGTCGAACGCCCCCTCTTCTGCGAGCTCTTCGGCCCGCTCATCGGCCTGGAGGACGAGTGGCGCGCCCAGGGCGCGACCGAGGAGGAGATCGCCCTCACCGCGTTCGGGTTCGACTGGGTGCCCATCCATAACGTCGGGGTCAACACGGGGTTGCGCGGCGGCGCCGAGCCCGCCCTCCTGGAAGAGACCGACGAGTACGTCATCCGCCGCGACGTCTTCGGCCGCCGAGTGAAACTCTGCAAGGCCAGCGCCACCATCCCCCTCCCGCTGGACCATCCCGTCACCGACATGGAGAGCTGGCGCGCCGTCAAGCCCTGGTTCGAATACAGCGACGAACGCTTCGGCGACGGCTGGGCCGAGGCCGCCCGCGCCGCGCGCGAGGCGGGGGCGCTCGTGAAGGTCGGCATCCCCGGCGGGTTCGACCTCCCCCGCCAACTCTTCGGCGAGGAAGCGCTCTGCCTCGCCTACTACGAGCAGCCCGGGGTCATCGAGGAGATCCTCGCCACCGTCGGCGACACCGCCGAGCGCGTGCTCGACCGCGTCACCCGCGAGGTGCAGGTCGACCAGCTCTCCGTCCACGAGGACATGGCCGGCAAGAGCGGGAGCCTGGTGGGCCCCGCGCAGATCGAGGCCTTCATCGCGCCGTACTACCGCCGGATCTGGGACCTCCTCCAGAGCCGCGGCGTGCGCCTCTTCGATCAGGACTCCGACGGGAACATGAACTCCGTCCTCGACGCCTTCGTCGACGCCGGCCTCAACGCCTTCCACCCGTGCGAGCCCGCCGCCAACATGGATCTGGTCCACCTCAAGCGAGAGTACGGCAACCGCCTCGGCATCAGGTGCGGCATCGACAAGCACGTCCTCCGGCAGAGCCCCGACGCGGTCCGGAAAGAGTTGGAGTACAAGCTCCAGCCGAACCTCCACACCGGCGTCGTCTTCGGCCTCGCCCACCGCATCCCCAACGGCACCCCCCTCGAGCACTACCGCTACTACGTCCGCACCGCGCGCGAACTCCTCGGCCTCGACCCGAACCCGGAGCCCGGCTGGGCGCGCATGGCCTTCTGACCCCGGCCGCACCCCGGCCGCACCCTGGCCGCACCTCGGCGCACCCCGGGCGCACCCCCGTCCCGGGCCGTTTCACGACCCGCCAACGACCCGCCGACGCCCGCGCCGGACCAGCGGCAGGGGTTCGGATCCAAATCCGTCACAATACCCTTTCCGGAAAAGCGTTGCGACGCGGGAGCACTCCAGCCCAAGCAACGACATCCGCCCCAAGCCACTGCGAACAAACTGGGTTATAACCTTCCCACCAGCCCACTCCGCCGGCGGCCCTGTCGATCGGCTCACAACTCCAGACCGGATCGGCACCGAGTCGGCGCAGGATCTGAGCAAGGTCAGGCCGGGATGCGGCGAGACAGGGGACGGGCTGCCCAGCGGGTGGAGACCGAGCCGAAACAGCGTCGGACCGGATCAAGCCGGAGTCCGGACGGAGTCGGGACGGGGTCGGACGGGGTCGGACTGGGTCGGGACGGGGTTGGGACGGGGTCGCGCGGGGTGCGGACAGCGTGGCGGCGGGTCAGATCCGCTCGAACGGTCCCAGGAAGCGCGGCCCGCGATCCAGGATCCGGACATCGATCCACGCCAGCATCCGCGCCAGCGGCTCGCGCCACCGGTCCCGCGGCCGCGCGCTCCAGCCCGTCGGGCCGTCGGCGGCCACCCCCACCGCGTCCAGGCCGAACGCGTCCGCCAGGTACAGCGCGCGGGGCAGGTGGAACCGCTGCGTCACCAGGATCGCGCGGTCCAGGTTCCACACCAGCCGCGCGCGCGCGCAGGTGTCCAGCGTCCGGAACCCCGCATAGTCGCACCGGACGTCCGCCGGGCGCACCCCGTTGGCCACGAGCCAGCGCCGCATGGTGTCCGGTTCGTTGTAGGTGGTCCGGCCGTGGTCGCCCGAGACCAGGATGCGCGCTACCCGGCCGCTCCGGTACAGCGCCAGCGCCGCGCGCAACCGCACCCCAACCGCGCGCGACACGCCGCCGCGCCGGTACACCCGAGCCCCGAACACAATGGCGACCCGTCGCCGCGGCGCCGTCTCCACCGTCCGGATGCGCCCCGCCGCGCGTGCGCGGACCGCGCGCCCGGTCCACCCGATGCAGACCAGTGCACCCGCCACCCCCACAAGCAGGCACAACCCGTACAGGAACAACCAGTTCCGTCGCTTCCGCCTCTCCGGCGACCCCACCGGCCCCGTCGACGCCTCCCCGCCCTCCGACAGCGGGGCCCCGGAGCCCGGCGGCAGCGCGCCGGCCTGTTCCGGCCCCGGCGCAACGCGGATCGCGGGCGATGCGCGTCTGCCCGGATCGGGTTCGAACAGATCGAACGGATCGATCGGGGCTGCCGGGTCGGGTGAAAGCGGGGGGGACGCCGGCAAGGCGGCGCGCTCGACGCGGAGCCGACGCAGGCGGCTGTATTCGCGGGGCATGGGCCTTCTTCCTCCCCCGGTGACGGGCATGCGCAACGACAGGCGACAGAACGGGCATCCGCTCCCGTCCCCTTCTTGCATTATCGGCCCAACACCTTTCGGGACGGGTGGAAAAACAGGTCTGACTTCCGGTTGCGGTTGGCAGACCCCCCGTTTTGGACCCTCAGGGACGGCAGAGCGGCATCGACTGTCCCGGCCCCCGGGGGCGAAGCGACAGGGCGAGCGTCAAGGCAGGGAGACAAGGCGATGAGACAGGGGGATCGCAGGCCGGGAGTGGAGCGGCGTGGTGGACAGGGGGATTCAACCACCCTCGCCCGGTGTCCGCCATTTCTAGGGCACCTCAGTCCAGCCTACTCCGCTGTCCGCCCCTCACCCCGGCCCTCTCCCGGGGGGAGAGGGAGCACGGACAGCCCCGGGCAGGACAGCCCCGGGCAGGACAACCCCGGGCGGGACAACCCCGGGCGGGACGCCTCCGGGCGGGACGCCTCCGGGCGGGATGCCTCCCGGGCGGGGCGGCCGCGGACGGGACAACGCCGGCGGAGCGTCCGGTGCGGGCACAAAAAACGTTCCGTGCAACGGCGAACGCGGGTAACGGGCAGGCCGGGTGTAACCCGGCATTCGTAACCCTGCGGGCGTTGCATCCTTCGCCGGACTTCGTCCGGCCTACTCCGCTTCGTCCAGCCTACTCCGCTTCGTCCGGCCTACTCCGCTTCGTCCGGCCTACTCCGTGTCCGCCCCTCACCCCGACCCTCTCCCGGGGGGAGAGGGAGCACGGACAGCCCTTGACGGGACGGTCCCGGATGAGACGCCTCCAGGCAGGACGGCTCCAGGCAGGACGGCCCCGGGCAGGACGGCCCCGGGCAGGACGCGGCCGCGGGTGGGACAACGCCGGCGGAGCGTCCGGTGCGGGCACAAAAAAACCGGGGCCCGGCGC
>CAZKKD010000424.1:0-3746 GCA_964553265.1 uncultured Planctomycetales bacterium
GGCGCGCGGCTCGCGTGCGCCGTTACGGCTGCGTGCGATTGTCGCGCTGGTGCTGCTGCTATCCGTGCAGGCGCCGTTGCGCACCGTTGCGCCGTGCAGGGTGGTGCCCTCGAACCCCGTCTTCGTCACCGCCCCGGTCGACGGGGTGGCTTCCGAGCTCGGGGTCGAACCGAGCCAGCGCGTGGAGGCGGGTGAGCTCCTTTTCGGATACGAAAGCCGTGGCCTTGAGGAGGAGCGGGAGGTCGCGCGCCAGCAACTGGAGATCATCGGCTCCGAGCTCAAGCGCGCCAAGGTGCAGGCCACCCGCGACCCGGACGCCCGCGCCAGCCTGCTCGCGCTTCAGAACCGGTACGAGCAGGAACGCATCCGCCTGCGCGCCGCCGAAGAGCGGGCCCGCAAGCTGGAGGTCACCGCCCCCGCCGCCGGCATGGTGATGATCGATGCGCCGCACGAGTGGGAGGGCCGGCCCGTGGCGGTGGGCGAGCGGGTGCTCAGCATCGTCGATCCGGAAAAGACCCGGATTCTCGTCTGGCTGCCGGAAGACGACAACATCGAATTCAATCGGGAAAAGCCGGTGCGCGTCTTTCTCAAGATCAGCCCCGAGAAGACGCTCCTCGCCCGGCTGGACTACGTCAGCAAGCACCTGGTCATTCCCCCGTCCGGGGTGCCCAGCTACCGCGCCGAAGCGGTCTGGACGGAAGACACGGAGTCGCCTGTCCTGGATCGGCGCATGGGGCTGACCGGGACGGCGATGCTCTACGGCGAGGAGGTCAGTCTCGCGTACTGGGTCGGCCGCAAGCCGTACGAGGCGGTCCGGCGGTTCTTCGGGTTCTGACGCGACACGGCGTCGCGTGGCGTGCGAAACCACCTCAGCGGTTCGGGAGAACGTTCAACAGAAAGGAAGAAGAGATGAGTGCGGAAGACAAGGGCAAGAAGACGCAGGCCGCGCAGAAGAAGCCGGCCGTGCAGCAGCCGCAGGCCAACCAGCAGGACGCGGCCGGACAGCAGCAGCAACAGCAACTGCAGGTGCACGTCTCGCCGGAGCTGGACTACAGCTACCGCGACTTCTTCAGCATCTACGTCGGCGCCGAAGAGGTGATCATCGAGTTCGGCAACCGCCACCGCGCGCAGAGCGATCGCGCCTCGATCCACAACCGCATCGTCCTCTCGGTGGCGAACGCCTTCCGCCTGCAGCAGGGCCTCGGCCGTTCGCTGCAGGAGGCGCGTCGCCGCATCCAGGAAGCGCAGCAGCAGGTGCAGGAGCAGGTGCAGCAGCAGGCCCAGCAGCAGGAGGGCGGCGAGTAGCGTCCGGTCGGCAACCGGCGCCGGTCGCGTGAAGACGCTTCTTCTCCGGTCCCCGTGACGCACGGGGCCGGGAGGAAGCGCCGGCGTGGCCGTCCGCGCCGCGTATCGGGGGGCGTTTGCGAGGGAGAGGCATGGCGGCAACGACCGAAGACAATCCCCTGCTCGCCCCGCTGCGGCCGGATCTGCAGCTCTTTCCCGGCCCGCCGGAAGAGGACGGTGCGCCTACCTACAACCTCCACGATCCCCTGACCGGCGACTACCACAAGATCGGTTGGGCGGAAGCGACGGTCCTCGGCCTGTTGCGCAAGCCGATCCGGCTGCGGACGCTGATGGAGCGCGTCCGCAGCGGCACCACGCTGGAGGTGAGCGACAACGACGTCCTCCAACTCTGCCGGCAGGCGGCCCATGCGGGCCTGACCGTCGGGTCGACGGTGCGCGAGGTCCGCGATCTCCTGCAGGAGCGGGCCGCAAAAAAGCAGCACCCCCTCAAGTGGCTGCTGTTTCACTATCTCTACTTCCGGGTGCCGCTGTTGTACCCGGAGCACTTCCTGCGCCGGACCCTGCCGGTGGTCCGCCGCCTTGCGAGCCGGCCGGCGCGCTGGCTGTACGCGATCCTCTTTGTGTTCGGACTCTACTTCGTCGTTCGCGAGCCGCTGGCCTATGCGCGGACGTTCCTCTACTTCTTCAACCTGCAGGGGCTGGTGCTGTACGGGCTGGCCATTGCGGTCCTGAAGGCGATCCACGAGTTTTCGCATGCGTACACCGCGACGGCCCTGGGGGTGCGGGTGCGGAGCATGGGCATCGCGTTCATGATCTTCGCGCCCATCCCCTTCTGCGACGTGACCGACGCGTGGCGGCTGCCGCAGCGGAAGAAGCGGGCCTACATCGGCGTCGCCGGCATGTGCGCCGAGATCGTCGTTGCCGGCGTCAGCCTCTTTCTGTGGGGCATCACCGAGCCCGGCATTGCGCACAGCCTTTTCTTCCTCTTCAGCAGCGCCAGCCTCCTCTCCACCCTCATCGTCAACCTCAACCCGGCCATGCGCTTCGATGGCTACTACATCCTCAGCGACATCTGGGGGATCGACAACCTGCAGCCGCGGGCCTTCGCCATGACGCGCTGGTGGCTGCACCGCGCGCTGATCGGACTGGATATCCCGCCTCCGGAAGAGAACGTCCCGTCCCGCCGTCTGGCGGGGATGGTGGCGTATTCGATTTACGCGTGGATCTACCGTGTCTTTCTGTACGTCGGCATCGCCGTGCTCATCTACTACAAGTTTACCAAGCTGCTGGGGCTCGTGCTTTTCAGCGCGGAGATCGGCCTCTTTCTTGTCCGTCCCATCGTCCAGGAGGCAAGATACCTGATGGCTGTGCGAAATCGCCTGCGCTTCAATCCCCGCTTCGTCATCACCGGCCTCGTGCTGCTGGCCGTGACCGTCTGGCTGGTTCTGCCGATGCCGCAGTGGGCGGCCCTGCCGGCGGTGGCGGTGCCGCAGCGGCACCAGGTGGTCTACGCCCCGGCCGCCGGACGCGTGGTGGAGCTGAACGCCGCGCAGGGCCGGCAGGTACGCGCGGGCGATCTCCTGGTCCGCCTGGAAAACGAAGCCCGCCTCGCCCGCATCGCCATCCTGAAGCTGGAGCAGGCCCGCCTCGAACGGGAGACCCGGCGCCTCGGCGAGAGCGAGGAGGAGCGCAAGTACCTCCCCCGCAACGCGCGCGAGATCGCCAGCGTCAAGGCACAACTCGACGAGTTGCGCGAGATGGAACGCGGCAACCGGATCCTCGCCCGCCTCGACGGCGAGGTGTACGCCTGGAACGACCACCTGGGGGTCGGCGACTACGTCCAGGCCAATGCGGTCTTCGGCCGCGTGGCGACGCCGGGCCGCCTGCACGTGGTGGCGTATGCGCCGGAGGATCGACTGGGCAGCATGCGGAATGCATTGGAAACCGTCTTCGTGCCCAGGGCGCAGCCCCGCCGGTTTGCCGGCGCGATCAAACGCATCAACACCGTGCGCGAACAGACGCTCTCCCATCCCGTGCTCGGGTCTGAGGCCGGCGGCGACATCCCCGTCGTCCCCAATGGAAACGGCCAGCTACTGCTGCGCGAAAGCTACTACCGCATCGAGGCCAGCCTCCCGGAGGCCGCCGAAGCGGAGACGCTGCGCTTCGGGCAGAGCGGCCTGTTGTGGGTGCGGCTGCCGCCGAGTTCGCGCATCGTGCGCTACGCCCGCGGGGTCGGCCGCGTGCTGCTGCAGGAAAGCGGTTTCTGAGTGCAGCGCCCCGCAAGTTGGTGAGCATTCCCTCTCCCTCCGGGAGAGGGTTGGGGTCAATACGGTTCAGCTAAGGACGCGTTCAACAATCATTTCGGCCATCTGATTCGTCGCGGCGCCGGTGGATGCGAGGCGCGGCGACGAAGGTGATGCGGGGCCATCGGAGAGGAGCCG
>CAZKKD010000425.1:0-3745 GCA_964553265.1 uncultured Planctomycetales bacterium
TCACCCTGACCCTCTCCCAGAGGGAGAGGGGACTTTTTCCGAATCGGCGCCGCCAGATTCAGAGCGAAATGGCAAGAACTGAATGACCCTGGTCCGGAACGGGTGCTCCTTGACGCGTGTCGGAGGGGTTGGTACGCTGGGCGGACCGGCGACGGGCGCCGCGGCTTCCGCGTACAGCGCTTCGGGATGCCGCTATTGAGGACAGGAGGCGCCCCGGTGCAGTTCGGCATTTCGTTTTGGAGACGTGGCTGCCGGGCCGGGCCGCGAGCGCTGCCGGCGAGGCAGAGCGCGCGCGGGTGCGTTGTCCCGCGGAACCGTCAGGGGCTGGGCCTTTCCGGTGCGTCCCTGCTGCTGCTGGCGACGCTCGGCTGCATCGGATCCTCCGGCGGGGATGCGCACCTGCCGGCGGGGACCGAAACGCTGGAGGCGCGCCTCGGCAAACCGGGACTGAGCCTGCTGGCCATCGGCGACCTTGCCAACGAACTGGGAGAGCGCTACGAAGACGCCGGCCGCCATGACGTGGCCGAGACGCATTATGGCCAGGCGGTCTGGGCCTATCGGCACGCCGCCTTTCTGCTCGACCGTGCGCCTCCGCTCCTGGAGGATGCGGCTGCGAGTCTGGAGCGGGTCCGGGAGACGCGCCGGGCCACAGCAACCGAATCGGGAGATCCGGAGCCATGACGACTGCTTTTGCCAGAATTCTCTTGGCGGGCTGCCTGCTGGCGGCCTGCCTGTCGACCACCGCCCGCGCCGCCTTCTCGAAGTACGGCGAGGCCGAGGTGGGCAAGTCCCCCCCGGGGGTCAAGGTGGACAAGGTCCTGATGGGGCCGAGCCCCAAGACGTTCACCAAGGGGAATGTGCTGATCGTGGATTTCTGGAACCCCGACAACATCGACGAACTCGACGAGGACCAGATCGACCTGCTGGAGGCCCTGGCCGAACTGCAGGTGGCGTATGAAGGGAAGATTCACATCCTGACGTTCATCAATGAAATCGAATATAAGGTGCGCGCATTCCACAAACACGTGGGGCGCGACGTGGTGAACTTCACCATCGTGGAGGACGAGCGCAAGTGGACGCGCCGGATCTGGTGCGGCATGCGGGCCGACCTCTTCGAGGAGGGGGACACCCATATCCTTTATGTTGTCGACCGGGACCAGAAGATCAGCTACACCGGCCGGTTGCGGAACGAGGAGGATGTCGAAGCCCTGGCGGAGGCCATCGCCAAAGCGCTCGGCGCACGTGCCGATGCGGAGAAACTGGCTGTCGGCAGCAAGGCGCCGGCGCTCGAAGGCAAACCCCTCCAGGGCAAGCCGTTCGACCCCGGGGCAAAGGGGATCAGCCTGCTGCACACCTTCGGCGCGAGCGCCGCCGACTGGCGCAGTGAGGAATCTGCGTCCGTATTTCGCGATCTCCATGCGAAATACGGCAAGTCGGTGCGCTTTCTCGCCGTCTCGGAGGACCCGGAGGACGACATCCGCGCCTACATGGCGAAGAACGGGATCGACTACCCGGTCTTTCAGTTGAGCGAAAAGAGCAAGACCCTCTGGATGTACGGGCAGGAACTGCCGGTGACCTATCTGCTTCGGGACGGCGAGGTGGTCTGGGTGGGCCGTGCGGCGGAGGGGGTGCAGGAAGCGCTCGAGCCGCTGGCATCCAGTGCGGCAGCCGGGGCGGGAGAGGGCGAAAAGACACCCGCGGCCCCCGACGCGACCGGCGATCCGCAGAACGCGGACCCGGAAGAGCGGCACGGTGGCTTCGAAGAAGCGGGGGGCCAGCGGCGCTCCAGCGAGCCGAGACGCTTCGCCAACGGCGAAACGGTGGCGGAACGCCGCGCCCGCCTGCGGAAGAAGGTCGACAGACTGCTTGGCGAGTGACGCCGGGCGCCGGGCCGGTCGCATGCAACGCGGCGACGACTGTGCAGCAAAGAAAACGCCCCCGTGCAAGCGGGGGCGTTTCTGATGGTCGTGGAGCGGGTTGCGGGCGCCTATCGGGCGGTGTTGCGCAGGGCGGAGCTCTTCCGGTGGGGATGGGTGCCCTTCTTCTGCCCGAGACCCTTCTTGTGGGTATAGCGGGCGCGCTGCTTGTTCTTCAGCTTCTGGCGGACCTTCCGGCGCTGCTTGGCCAGGGCCAGGCGCTCGGCTCGCTTGGTGGTGCGGGGCATGGTCGGTACTCCTTTGGCTCTTTGGGTCGGTTCGTCCGGAAATCCGCCGGGGGCCGTCAGTTCGGTTCCGCCGGGAAAGCTTGGCACTATAGGGAACCGCCGCAGTCTGTCAAGCTATTTTCGGGGGTCCCGCCCTTCCGGACCGCGGCCGCGCTCCGGCGGGGAATCGCCCCGCCCGGGCGTCGAGGTGCGTGCGCCGAGGCGCAGAAAGGCGGCCTCGGCCTCGCGGGCCGCGGTGGCGACGTTTCGGAGAAAGAGCGCTTCCTCCAGCGGGGCAAGCCCCCCGGCGGGCAGCAGGCGTCCGGCGCGGGCCGCGGCGTCGGGGTGGAGCGCGGACGGCGCCGGTTCGTCGCCTCCGGCCGGACCGCTTGGGGACAGGTCGAGGACCGTGGCCCCCTCCCGCACCCTGTCCGGGCCGATCACGCCCGGGGCGACCCCGTGGAGAATGAGAACATCGGCCGTGACGAGCGCGCCGGCCGGCAGCGTGTCAGCGGGGGGCACGACGGTGATGGCGGCCGCGTGCCGGTGCGACAGCATCGCGCCCAGGGGCCAGCCCAGCCGGGTGGCGTGCCCCACAACGGTGATCGCGCGGTCGTAAAGGTCGATCTCGTGCGTTTCGAGCGTGGCCAGGACGGCGGCCAGGCGCGGGTTGCGGTGCTGTCCGTCGGGCGCGAGCAGATCGGCCAGCCAGGCGGGGTGCTCGCCGGCCAGGTCCTTCTGCGGGGCCATGGCCCGGGTCAATCGGGCTTCGCCGGGCCCGGCCTCCGGCGCGAGGGCGAGCAGGAGTCCGGTCGTCTGCGGGTCGTTCGACAGGTCCGCAAGGCGGGCTTCCACCTCCGCGGGGTTGGCGTTTACGGGGAAGGCGTGTGTGACGAAGTCCACCTCCGCCTCCTGGCACGCGCGTCCGCGGTCGGCCAACAGGCGGGTGGTCAGCGGGCAGTCGCCGACGAGCACGGCCGCCACGGCGACGGGGTGCTTGCGGCCGCGGATGGCCTCGATTTCGCGGATGGCTTCGCGCCGGACGGAAGCGGCCAGGTCGGTGACGGCAAGCAGTTGCGGGCTCATGCGTTGCGGGCTCCGGCAGGGGGGCGGGCGCGCCGTCTCCCGCCAGCGGAGCACGGGCGCCGGATGCTGGGCCGACGGCGTCCGGCGGCGCTACCTGGGCTCGGGGGCCTCTTCGATGGGGATGAATTCCTCGAAACCGGCGAGGCGCAGCACCTCGGTGAGGCTGCGGGTGGCGCGCAGGCGGAGCGTCTTCTTGCGGGCATTGGCCTGGAAGAAGGTAGCCGCGATGATGCCGACGTAGGTGCTGTTGATGTAGGTGCTCTGGCTCAGATCGATGACCAGGTCGTCTTCGCTCGATTCCAGCAGGCGGCGGCAGGCTTCGTCGAAGAGGAGGTCCTGGTCGTGCAGCATGTCGCGGTGAACGGTGAGGACATTGCCGTCAACCACGTAGTCGTCTGCCGAGGAGGTCATGGTGCGGCTTCCTTTCCTGAGGCTTCCTCAGGCACCCGAAAAGCGCGTCCGGCTGGCTGGAGGGGCCGAGAGTACGAGCCCCCGATCCCCGCTCCCACGCCAAAA
>CAZKKD010000426.1:0-3729 GCA_964553265.1 uncultured Planctomycetales bacterium
AGTTGAGCGTCGTCGTGGCGCCGTCCTGGATGCGGACCTCGGCCTCGGCGTCGGCGTGAGCCGGCGCGGTGGCCTGCATCGTGTAGGTCCCGGCGGTGACGCCCTTGATCTCGTAGTAGCCCTGGTTGTCGGTGTAGTCCTGCCGGCCGGACTCGACCAGCTTCACCCCGGCATCGGCCACGGGCGTGCCGTTGGCGGTGGTGACGCGCCCGGCGAGGGCGCCGCCGTACTGGAAGGCGATGTCGCGCGTGGTCGCGAGCCCGGCGCGGACCTCCACCTTCTCCGCGACCGCCACCATCAGCCCCTCCGCGTAGGCCCGCAGCGTATAGACGCCGGCGGGCAGGCGGCGGAACTCGTAGGCATTGCCCCACCCGACGAAGGCCATCGCGTCGCCGGCCGGGATGCTGTGGGCGCTTCCCTCGCGGAAGGCGTAGACACGCGCCCAGTTGGTGGGCGCGGGGGTGTAGCCGGTCGGATGGCTGAGCGTGCCCCGGAGCGTGCCGAGGTTGTCGGTGACGGGGGTGATGGTGACGTCCTCGCGCACCTCCCGGTCGGCCAGGGTGAGGTCGGTCCAGTCGTGGAAGATGACGCAGCCGCCCCAGCCGGGCAGGAAGCCCTGCTGCTCGACCAGGCAGATCGCGAGGTCGCCGGCCGGCACCTCAAGCTTGAACGCGCCGGGCGTCTCCTGCGGGTCGGACTCGAAGTAGTCGCCATAGCCGTCCTCGGGCATGGCCTCGCCCACCATCCAGACGTCCTCGCGGCCGCCGAGGAAGTCGCGTTCGGTGTAGTCGTGCTCCAGGTCGATGGCGAGGACAGCGTACTCGGCACGCCCCCAGTCCTCGTAGCCGTTCCGGTCCATATAGGGGAGGTAGACGCTGGAGCGGCTTTCGTACGCGAGGGTCTTGTCGTACTGCGCCACCTTGCCCACGACCACGGCGCCGAGGATGAGCTCGCCGTCGTCGTCGTGCGTGCGCTGCAGGATGGTGTTCTGGCGCAGCTCTTCGCCGGCGGCGAGGCGGACGTCCGGGATGATCTTCCGCAGGAAGCCGTCCTTCTCGAACTCCAGCATCAGGCGCCCGGCCGGCAGGTAGGTCATGTTGTACTGGCCGGACGCGTCGCTTATGGCGTCTTCGTCGTACCAGGCGTCGTAGCCGTCCGGATCGCGCCCTTCGGCATCGACCTCGACCGCGACGACGGGGTGGCCCTCCTGGTCCTGGATGGCGCCGTAAATCCGGCCCGCCTTGCGCAGGGTGAAGGCGCCGGCGTCGGTGGTCTTGCCCGCCGTAACGGTGAGGGGGCCCCGGTAGATCTCGGCGCCGGCGTAGCGCACATCGCCCTGCTTCAGGGCCGTGTCGCCGTCGAGGCTGACGTAGATCTGCGAACCGGGCGGAATGCTGTCGAGGACGAAGATGCCGTCCTTGTCGGTGAACGCTTCGCTGCCGCTCATGGCGCGGATCCCGTTGACATCGTCATAGGCGAGGTCGACGTGCGCGTTCTGCAGCGGCGTGCCATCGGTGGTGACCACCTTTCCGGTCACCGACCCGGCCGGCTGCATCACGAAGTCGGGCCCCGCCGCGCCCGCCAGCGGCGCGGAATGGAGATCGGCGGAAACGGTCTTCGGCGCCAGGAAGACCGGGTCCGCGGCGCGGCCGTCGTCCTTCACGACCAGCCGGACGGCCGTGGGGGCCGCATCCGAGGCGTCGAAGACGGCATAGCCGCCGCCGGGGTTGTTCTGCCACATGCGCATCCCGTAGTAGCCCACGCGCATACAGACGCCGTCCTCGGCCTGGAAGGCGTTGCCCGGGTACTCCACGTTCCAGGTGCGCTGGGCCCCGCCGACGGCGACCTCGCCGGCCCCCGTGGTCGCGTACGCCGCGTCGATGTCGACCAGGCAGCCGCGGTCAACGGTGACGACGTAGTACTTGTGCGACCCGGTGAAGGACGCGCTCTTCGTTTCCGTACCGAGGAGCGTGTAGCCGTGCTCGCCGGGGACGCGCCACTGCTCGTCGCCCGAAAGCGGCGCATCGCCGCCCCAGACGCGGTAGGTGGCGCCCGGATGGACGGCCCACCAGACGAAGACCGGGTAGACCCGGCCCGCCGTCGGCAGCACGTAGAGCGTGTACTTGCCGTCGGCGTCGACGTGGAAGTTGTGCCAGGCGTGCCCGGAGGCATCTTCGCGGACGTGGCCGGTGGCCACCACCTCGGCGTGCCGGACCGGGTTGCCGGCGGTGTCCTTGACGGCGCCGGTGATGATGCCGGCCTGCCGGAGCTTGATGTCCATACCCCCGGTTTCGGCCCCGTCAAAGACCTGAATGTGATAGATGTCGGCGGAGATGTAGAAGGTGTCCCCCACCTTCTGGCCGGGGTGAATGTGGACGCGGTAGCGCCGTTCGGCCAGTCCGGTAAAGCGGTAGGCGCCGTTGGCGTCGGTCTGCGTCCCGGCGACATGTGTCCAGGCGTCCAGCCCGGCCTGGTTGGCGTCGGGCCCCTGGTTCAGCGTCACGTCGACGCCCGCCAGCGCGTTGCCGTTCGCGTCCGTCACGGTGCCCGAAAGCTGCCCCGTCGCCGCCTGCGCCCCCGCTGCCGTCGCCAGCAGCAGCAGCGCCGTCGCCACCATCCATCGTCGCAATGCCTGCATCCCCTGCACCTCCCTGCTCCAAAACAAAAAACGAAATGTCCAAATCTGGTGCGCCGCCGGACCCATCACGGCAGCGAAGCAAGTTACACCCCACAGCAACCGCCCGTGACCCTACGGAACTTCACGGCAGGCGTCAAGATGCGAAACCCGGGGAATTGGCACATTCTGCCGGCCCGACGCCCTGGGAATCGCATAAGCTTTTCAACTAGAATCGGATATGGGAATCCGCCACAACTCACTTTCTTCGGGCAGGATAGGCAAAAAGCCGACCGTCTTCTCGGGATCCTGCCGGCCCTGTGGATTCACGGGGAAACCCCTCGCGTCTTCGCAGAACAGCAACGGGCGCCCTTCCCCGCTGGAAAGGACGCCCGTCGGTGGTGCTGTGGCGGGGCCGGCTGGAACCGCCGCACCGCCCTACCCGGCCGGAGCCGCGGCTGGGGCGGCGTCGGCGGGCGCGTGCGCAGACGCGGCATCGGGCGGCGGCGCCGGGGCGGAGTCGGGCGGGCCGAAGATCATCTCGTCGATGGCGGCGCCGGCCGGGACCATCGGGAAGACGTTCTCCTCCCGCTCGACCGAGACGGCAAGGACCATCGGCCCGTCGGCGTCGAGGAGCTCGCGGACCGCGTCCTCGACCTCGGCCGCCTCGGTCACCCGCCGCGCGCGCACGCCGAAGGCGGCGGCGACCGCCGCGAGGTCGGGGTTGGTGGCGAGGTCGGTCTGCGCGTAGCGGCGGTCCTTGAAGAGCTCCTGCCACTGGCGCACCATGCCGAGGTAGCCGTTGTCGAGGATGACGATCTTGACCGGCAGCTTCTCGGCGCGGAGGGTGGCGAGCTCCTGCAGGTTCATCTGGAACGAGCCGTCGCCCGAGACGCAGAGGACGGTCGCGTCCGGACGGCCGAGCTGCGCGCCGATGGCCGCCGGGAGGCCGTAGCCCATCGTGCCGAGCCCGCCGGAGCTGACCCACTGGCGCGGGCCGCGGTGGCGGAAGTGGAGCGCCGCCCACATCCGGTGCTGGCCGACGTCGGTGCAGAGGACGGTGGGCCGGTCGCGGGTGAGGCGGTCGAGCGTCTCGATGACCGCTTCCGGCCGGC
>CAZKKD010000427.1:0-3715 GCA_964553265.1 uncultured Planctomycetales bacterium
CCGGACCGCATCTGCGTCACGCGCGACGGCTACGCCGGGCCCCTGCCCCGCGTCGAGGCCCGCCCGCCGGGCGCACCGCTCGAGTGCGTCTGGGCCGGCCAGCCCGGCGCGGGCACCCGGCCCGACCTCTTCGCGCAGGCGTGGCGGCGGCTCCGCTCCCGCGCGCCGGCGCTGGCGGCGGACCTTCACATCACGTTTTACGGCCCGCCGAACCGTTACGCCCGGCGGCGGCTGCTGCCGCTGGTCGCCGACGACGGGCTGGAGTTCGCCGGCTTCGTGGGGCGCGGCGGGCTGGACGCGGCGGTGCGTCGGGCCGACCTCGGCTGCGTGGCGGTGGGGGATGCCCGCCGGCTGCACGACACGCCGGGGCGGCTCTTCGACTTCCTCGTCCACGGGGTCCCGGTGGTGACCAGCGCCCCCGAGGGCGCGCTGGCCGCCGTGGTGCGCGGTGCGCGCGCGGGCCTGGTGGCCCCGCCGAACGATGCCGACGCCCTCGCCGATGCGCTCGGCGAGTGCGCGGCGCATCCGGACCGCCTCGCCCGCTTCCGCGAGAACGCGCTCGCGACGCGCAATCGCCTCTCCATGGCCGAACCGCTGGCCGCCCTCGCTCACCGCCTCCACCGCCTGGCCGAAGCGACGGCGCGACCGGGCGCATAATCCGACAGCGCCGCCTTCTGTCTGGCAGGAATCGAACGCGCAGGCACGGATGCTCGCGAATCGACACCTGTAAGCGATTCACCACGAAGGCCACGAAGCACACGACGAATCAACCGAACATGGAACGCAAATGAGCGGAGACGAAGAGAGGGACAACAGCGGCCCCACCCCAATGGATCGCCCGCGCCCTCGCGGGCGGAGCGAATCGGGTGAAGCGTCCACAGCGGGTGGGAAAAAAGACGAAGCGGGGAACCGGTCCGTCAGAGGCCGGCGAGGATGTCCTCGCCGTCGTCGGCCCCCTCGGCGTCCGGGGACGGCACCGCGGCCAGGATGTCGCCCTCGCCGCCCTCTTCCGCTGCGGCCAGGCCGACGGGGCCGGCCGGGGTGTCCTTCTCGCCGTTGGCGGGGATGTCGCCGCTCGGCACCGCCGCGAGCACGTCCGGCTCCATATCCTTCACCGCCGGAACGCCGAAGGCCCGCGCCAGCGTGGTGAAGAGCCCGCGCCCCTCCTCGGCCTCGTCCGCGGCGGCGTCGGATTTCGCGGCGGAACCGCCGGCCGCGTCCGCAGTGGCATCGGCAGGCGTGGACGGCGCTTCGCCCTCGTCCGGACGATAGCGCTCCACCGGCGGCGGCGGCGGGGCCGGGTTCGTGGCCAACACGTCCTCTTCCGGGCGCGCCGGCTCGTCGGACGGGCGGGGCCGGTGGACAGGCTCCTCGTCTCCCGACTGGCGGTGGAGAATGCGCGTGGTGCCCACCGGCGCCTTTCCGTCGTCCCGGCGCTTCGGCGATTCCTTCCGCCGGACGGGTGCGTCCGGGCGGAGCTTGGGCAGGAGGTCCAGGTCGCGCGCCACCGCGGCGATGACGTCCTTCTTGATCTTCTCCATCCCGTAGCCGAAGCCGACGGTGAGGGCGAGCTCGCAGATGCGGTTGATGTCGCGGGCCACGCCGCGGGCGTAGCGGATGATGTGCTCGGCCGCCGACCGGGTGAAGATGCCGCGCTGACACCCCGCCAGCTTGAGCCGCGCGAGGATGTAGTGCTTGCACTCGGCCGGGGACATGCGGGGCACGCGCACCACGATGGAGAGGCGGTGGTCGAACCCGCTCGCCGCGGCCAGGGCCGGGAGCATCCCCTCCTGCCCGACGAGGACCAGGCGGAGCGGGCTCACCCCGTCGATCTCCAGGTTGAGCAGCATCCGGAAGCTTTCCAGCACATCCCGCCGGTCGATGGCATGGACCTCGTCGACGGCGATGCAGGCGACGCGGCCTTCGCGCACGAGACCGGCGGCGGCGTGGCGGATGGCCTCGGCCGGATCCGCATCGACCCCGCCCAGCGCTTCGGCGATTTCGGCCAGGATCTCGCGCGGGGCCCCCACCGGGTCGGCGACATAGGCGGTCGCCCAGCCGTCGGCCGCGAGCTCGCGGAGGAACTGCCGGACGATGGCCGTCTTGCCGGCGCCGGGACCGCCCGTCACCGCGGCCGCCCCCTGCCCCTGCAGCACGGCATGCCGCAGCTTGGCCCGGGCGACGCGGATCGACTCCTGGTCGACAAAGCTCTCCGGTCCGTGCGACTCGTCAAAGGCCGGCCGATCCAGCCCCCAGTGGGTCTCGTACATGGCGGTCACGCCCCCCCTTGAAAGAGCGCCGGAACGAAGTCCTTGACGAAGGTGAGCACCACCCCCTGCAGCGGAACGTCGTTCTCCTGCAGCACCCGGGCGGCCTGGGCGGTGCGTTCACGCGGGGTCTCGTGCGCGCGGGCGACCAGGACGGCCCCGCCGCAATGCGCGCCGATGACCACCGGGTCGGAAACGGCCAGGCACGGCGGCGCGTCCAGGATCACCAGGTCGAAGCTCGCGGTCAAGCGGCCGAGCAACGCACCGAAGGCCTCGCTCTCCAGCACCTCGGCCGGATCCTCCTGCCGGCGACGCGCCAGGAGGACATACAGGTTGTCCTCCTCGGTGTAGCGCATCGCCGCCTCGGGCGGACAGCGATCCTGCACGGCGTCGGCGATGTCGTACTCCGCGGCGACGCGCAGCAGCTTCGCCACGCCGGGACGGCGCAGGTTGACGTCCGCCAGGAGAATCCGCTTCTCGCGCCGGCGCGCCATGGTGAGCGCCAGGTACGCCGCGGTGCAGGTCACCCCCTCGCCCCGCTGGGCCGAGGTGAAGAGGAGCGACGGACGGTCCAGCTTCAGCCCCTGCAGGCGCATGCGCAGGTCGCTGTACTCCCGCGCCACCGCCGTATGCTCTTCGATGGGCGGATAGTCGAAGTAGTCCACCCGCGTGACCGCATCCAGGTCGATCGTGGCCTCGCCCGTCGACGCGGCGCCCGCCGGCCGCGCGGCCGTATCCGGCGGCGGTGCGTCTTCCGGGCTTCGCCGACGTCGGGCGAACGCTTCCGGACGCTCCAGGAGTCGGCGGAACGCTTCGTCGACGCTCATGGCGTGCTCCCCTCGCCCGCGTCCGGAGCGGGCGCGCTCCTTGCATCCCCGGCCGGACCGTTCTCCGCCGCCCCGGCGGCGGGATCGGCAGGCGCTTCCGCGGCTGCACCGCTGCCGGCGGGCCGGCCGTCTCCCTCGCCGGAGGGCATTGTCGCGTCCGGCTCGCCGACGGAACTCGGCTCGCCGGGGATCCCCCCGCCCCCGAAGATGCTTTCCATCCACGTCTTCGCCATCCGGTCGACGCGCGGCAGGTTGGTGTAGAAGCCGAGGACGAAGGTCAACAGCGTCAGCAGAAGAACGATGATGACCAGGCGCGGCACGTTCACGCCTTCGCGAACCACAATCTGCTGGCGCGACCGGCCGGGTTCCACCGCTTCGCCCCGCCGCAGCACCCGTCGCACCAGCGTCCGGACGCTTTCGAAGAGCGGCGTGGTGGACTCGACCGTGTACTCCCGCACGCTGCCCAGCACCGGCACGGCGAAGCGGTAGCGCGCATCTTCCACGCTCTTGATGCTGTGATCGGTGTATTCGAGCGCGCAGAGCACCAGCAGGGCCGTAGCGATCCCGCCCCCAACCGCATAGAAGAGCGCGGGGCGCGGCGGGGCGGTGCGGTGCACCTCG
>CAZKKD010000428.1:0-3695 GCA_964553265.1 uncultured Planctomycetales bacterium
TCCGTGACTGCATTGGTACGCGTCACTCCACAACGGGCGGCGACGAGCTTCTCGGTCGTCTTGCGGATCTGTCCGTCGAGGTCGCTGGCGTGCTGCCGCTTTTCGGCCGTCCGCCGGCTAAGCTCGGCCAGCTCCGCCTGCCTGGCCTCCAGCTGTTCGGCAAGGTCCTTGCGCTTCTGCTCGGCCTGCACGTGCTCGTTCAGCACGCCGTGACGCCGCTCAACCAGCCGCTTCTGCTGCCCGGCGACGTTCTTCTTCTCGATCTCGATGGCGCCCAGGCGGCTGTTGGTCTGGGCGAGCTTGCGCATCGCGTCCAGGGCGGCGGCCTTCTGCCGCTCGATCTCCTGGTTCGACTGGTTCAACTCCAGTTGCAATGCACGGTACGCCTCGTTCTTCTGCCCGATGGCAGCCTGGCCGTCGGCCACCTGTTCCGTCAGCGATTCCAGGCTCGCCTGCTCGGCGTCCAGGGCCTGCTGCCCGTCGGTCAGCTTCTGGCGGGCGGCGGTTTCGTCGGCTTCGAGCCCGGCGGCCTGCTCACGCAGCTGGTCGATCTGCTTCTGGGCCCAACCCTGGCGGCTCTGGGCGTTCTCCAGCGCCGCCCGGGCCTGCACCAGTTCGTGCTCGGCACGCTGCCGCTGGCCGGAGCGGTCGTCGGCCTCGGTCCGCTTCTCGGCCAGCTGGTTCTGGCCACGTTGCAGGTCGCCGGTGACGTCGTCGAGTTCGAAGCGCAGCTCTTCCTGTCGCTTCTGCTGCTCGTCGAGCTTGTGGCGCAACAGGCCGTACTCGTGCAACGCGTAGCGGAGGCGCAGCTCGTTGAGGCGGGTGGCCAGGTTCAGGTAGGTCGGGGCGCGGCCGGCCCGCACCCTGACGGGTGCGCAACTGAAGGCGATCGGCGAGACGGGCGGCATGGTGGGCCTGAACTTCGGGACGATGTTCCTGCGTCCCGACGGCAAGCGGAAGCCCCGGGACGGAATCGGCTTCGCGGTGCGGCACCTGGCGCATATGGTCGAGGTGGCGGGCGAGGATCACGTGGGCCTCGGCTCGGATTTCGACGGGGCGCCGATGCCCGAGGGGCTCGACAGCGCGGCGGAGTTGCCGGCGCTGGTAGCCGCGATGGAGGAGGCGGGCTTCGGGGCGGCGCTGACGCAGAAGATCTGTTACGCCAACTGGCGCGCGTTCCTGAGCCGGACGCTCCCCGAGGCGGCGCCGGGAGGAAAGGGGCGCGGATGACACGGCTCCCATCGGCTGTCGCGGCGGCGTTCCGTATCGGTCTCGCGCCGGCCGCCCTTGCGCAAGGAGATACCTGGACGCGTTCGCCCTCGCCGGACCTTGGCCGGCAGGGCAGCGCCGGACGCCGACAGGCCTTTGGCGCGTGAACTGAAACCGATCCGGATTTGGATATCGATACGCACCAACCATGTGGGCAGACTGCCGCGCAGCCGGAAGGTTGTGGATTACTTCTTCGGCCGCGAGCGGTAGAAGGAGGCGGGCATCGACAACGTTTCCGTTGGAAAAAAGTCGCAAATATCCTAACCGACCCACGTGAAAACCTGTGATACGGGCTTTGCGGCAACTATCCGCAAAACGTGCCCGCCGACCTGGAGCTCTTGTACGATTTCCTTAAATGATTTGCCAATGAGAGCGGGGCGCCGAAATAAACGCGGCCCCTGTGCCTCGGAGACGCGAAATCCAACGGTCAGGGCAACTTGGAGAAGAATATCGCAAATCTGCAAGCGGTGATGGGCGCTCGTTCCGTGGCCACAGGCTTCGAGAACGCCTCGGGGCGGACCTGCCCGAGGCCGCAGATCGTCGCGGTCCGGAGCGGCGGGAAACGCTGCGCGACGTCGGGTGCCGACGCTCATCCTCCGCGGATGGCGCAACGCGCTCTGCTCGAGTCTCGTCATCGTCGAGGAGGAGGCTTACCTGCCGGGGCTGGAACAGCCCGCGGCGACAATGGCGGCGCTGGCCCGCTGGATGACCGCCCGAGCCACGGGCGTTGTCGGCCGCCGCTTGCTTCGGTATCGTGACGCGACGCCACGGCCTGAGGGTCTGATACGCATGCCGACCTTCCCTTCCCGCACCCGCCGGGGCGCCGGGCGCCCATGACGGCGCGCGATCCCGTCGCGCCGGCCGTCCCCGCGCATGTCAGGGCCGGGATCGCCTGGGCCGCAAGCCTTGGGCTTCTGGCGCTGGCCCTCGCGCCCGCCCTGACCCGCTCCCACGTGGAGGGTTTCAGCTATCTCACGGAAACCATGTCCTTTCTCCTGCCGGAGGGGACCGCGGCAGACCCGCTCTGGCCGATGGCGGAGCGCTATTTCCACCTCTCGCGGCCCGGCGTGATCTGGGCCATGGCGCCGCTATCCGCGCTGTCGCCGGGGCGGGGCTACGACCTTCTGATGTGGATCGCGCTGCCGGTCTTCCTGTCGGGGCTCGTGGTGGTGGCGAGGGCGTGGAGCGCGGCGCGCTGGCTCTCCGCGGTCGCGGCGCTCCTCCTGTTGCCGATCGCGCTCGAGGCGCATTTCTTCCACAACGACAACGTCCTGGCGACCGGCCTTTCGCTCTGGGCCATCGTTCTGACGATCGGCGGGCGGGGCGTCGGGGCGGCGGCCGGCGCGGGGGCGCTCTACGGGTTTGCGGTGCTCTGCCGGCTCGACCAGGTGCTGCTCGGCCCGCTCTTCGCGATCCTCCTCGTGCTCCACGCGTCCGGCCTCGCGGGAGCGGTGTGGCGGGCCCTGGCCATGGCGCTGGGCTTCGCTCTGGTGCATGCCGCCTTCGCGCTGGTGGACCCGCAGGGGGCGAACGTCCTCCTGCGGCTGAGCGTCGTCGCGGAGGCCGATGCGCTCTGGGGGCGGGATGCCGGGCCGCTGGCCGCGATGGTGATCCGCGACGCCTCGACGGCGCTGATCGCCGTGGGCCTCGGCCTGCCGGCGATGGCGGCGGGCGCCGTGGCGCTGCTGGCGCGGAGCCGGGGCGAGAGGGACCTGCGGCGGCGCGCGATGCCGCTGGTGCTGATCGGCTATCCGCTTTTCGTCTACGCGCTCACGGTGGGGAAATACTACGATCCGCGGGGGCTCATGGTGATGCTGCCGATGCTCGCGCCGCTGGCCGCTGCGGGGCTCGACCGCTGGGTGATCGGGCCG
Source organism: uncultured Planctomycetales bacterium (assembly GCA_964553265.1). Lineage (GTDB taxonomy): Bacteria > Planctomycetota > SZUA-567 > SZUA-567 > JAFGNG01 > CAZKKD01. The sequence continues at coordinate 3,141 of CAZKKD010000428.1, forward strand.
GTCCTGGGCGACGCGGCACGCCCCGACCTGCCGCGCGCGGTCCGGGGCAGCGTGGCGGCGCTCCTCCTCCTGCCGGTCTTCGTGCCGGGCGTCCCGCTGATGGAGCAGGTGCTGCCGCTCGACCCGGAGACCGAGAACGCGGCCCCGACGCTGACGGGGCGGCTGTGGCATGCCGGGGCCTGGCGCGACTGGCAGGAGGCCAGGTTTCCCGCGCCCCAGGCGGCGGCCGCGCCCCTCCCCCCCGGCCTGCCCGCGGGCCCGCCCCTGGGCCCGGTGAAGACCACACCACCTGGAGGCCCCGCAAAGCCCGCCCCCTCGAGGGTCTCGCCCTCCGCTCCGAAGGCCCCAGCCCTCGCCGACCCCCACGGCCCAGAGGCGGCCGGCGCCAATCCCCCAGCCCAGGACCCCGGGGCGCTCCTCGCCCCCCGCCCCCTCGCGCCTCAGCCGAGCCACGCCCGCCCCTCCAGCGCCCGGCGCGCATCGGCCTCCCCCCACGCCCCCCCCCCGCCCCCCGCGCCCGCCCCCCCCCCCCCCCCCCGCCCCCCCGCCCGTGCC
>CAZKKD010000429.1:0-3692 GCA_964553265.1 uncultured Planctomycetales bacterium
CGGGCGAGCCACCGCACGACGTCAGCGCCTACGGACCCGAGGGGGTCCTGGACGCCGACGCGCACGGGTCCGAGGCATCGCCAACCGAACCGCTTCCGGACAAGGGATGTTCCCCGTGGCAAAAGCCCGCAAGCAGACCGACGACAAGCAGCCCGCGCCCCCGCCCGATCCCGACCCCGCCCCCGCCGACCGACCGGGCGAGGACGCGGACGCCGGCAACGGCGCCGCCGCGGAGGCGGCCGCGCAATCGGACCGCATCATCCGCAACCACATGATCGCCAGCATGGTCGCGGTGCTCATCCCCGCGCCCGTCCTGGACGTGGCCGCCATCACCGGCGTGCAGATCAAGATGCTCCACGACATCGCCCACGCCTACGGCGTGCCCTTCCAGCGCGAAGCGGGCCGGAGCATCGTCGTCTCGCTGATCGGCTCCATCGGGGCCAGCTCGGTCGCGCGCGGCACCTTCGGCAGCCTCGTCAAGCTCATCCCCATGGTGGGCCCGCTCGCCGGGGCGGTCACCCTGCCCGGGCTCGCCGGGGCCACGACCTACGCCATCGGCAAGATCTTCATCCAGCACTTCGAGGCGGGCGGCACCTTTCTCGACTTCGATCCCAAGACGGCCCGCGCCCGGTTCCGGCAGCGGTTCAAGGAGGGCGAGGACGTCGCCCGGACAATGAAACCCGAAGCAGAGGCCGCCGCCGAGTCGACCGCGGCGCCCGGTACAGGAGACTAGACCATGCCCATTCTGATCGCGCTGTACGTCCTGCTCGCGTTCGTGCTCGGCCTGCTGGCCCGGCGGACGGGGCTGCGGTTCTGGGGCGGCTTCTTCTTCTCGCTCCTGGCCACCCCGTTCATCGGCGGGGCGCTCATCTTCCTGCTCTTGTGGCTGAAGCAGCGCAAGCCCAGGCCCGATGTCCCGCAGAACTGCCCGTACGCCCCGACGCAGCCCCCCGTGGACGACCCCTGCGCCGCCGAACCGGCCGAGCCGTCCTGCCCCACCTGCGGACGGAAAGCCTGCGATACGTGACACGCACCACCGTCCTCGCCTTCCCCTTCGCCGGCGGCAGCGCCACCAGCTACCGCCCGCTCCAGGCCGCGTTGCCGCCGGAGCTCGCCTTCGTCCCCTGCGAGCCCCCCGGCCGCGGCCGCCGCTACGGCGAAGCGCTGTGCACCACCATGCCCGCCCTCGTCGACGACGCACTCGCCCAGGCCCGCCCGCACCTCCAGCGCGGCCCGGTCGCCCTCTTCGGCCACAGCATGGGCGCCCACCTCGCCTGGCTCCTCGCCCTCCGCCTCCGCGACGAACACCTCCCCGCGCCGCGCTGCCTGCTCCTCACCGGCGCCGCCGCGCCGGCGGCGCGGCGGCGGGAGACGCCGTGGCATGCGCTGCCGCGGGAGGCGTTTCTGCGGGTGCTGGGCGAACTGGGGGGATTGCCGGAGGCGATCCTGGCGGATCCGGAGGCGGTGGCGCTGTTCGAACCCATTCTGCGGGCGGACCTTACGGCGATGGAGACCTACCGCGTGCCCGACCGCCCGCCGCTGACGGTGCCGATTCGCGTCCTCACCGGCGCATCGGAAACTTTTGACCTTCCGGATATCCTTGCATGGGAAGATGTTACGACCGGACCCTTCCAGCACGAGACGCTCCCGGGCAGCCACTTTTTCCTCTTCGAGACGACCGCTTCGGTGGCGCGCTGGATGGCGGACGCGCTCGCGGAGACGGCGGAATGAGCAGCGCACCACGGTCGCGGTTTTCGGCCGGATACGCTTGACGGACACCCTGCGCCACCGCGTTCCACGCCCGCAAAACCCCGGTCCGACCCCGGTCCAACCCCGTCCCAAGACGGTCGCAACCCGTCAACGCCACGCCAAAAACGGCTCAAACAAAAATTTCCAGTCCTAACCTGATTTGCATTTGACAGGCAATCAATAATCGATTATCTTTTAACCGTCTGATGGCGCGTCCTTCCCTGCTTGAGTAGCAGGGGGCGGTCGCCGGAGGTGAGGGGGGCTTTTCGATGGACCGGGATCGTCGGCAGAGCGGTCTGAGGAGAACCTGATGCACAACTTTCCCCGGAGAAACGCTGCCCTATCCCCGAAATGCCCGTCAATCCTCCCCGAAAAGCACATTAAATCCTTGCACCCAAACGACGAACGGTTAATCATTGACTGATATGGTTTCGGGCGACCCGCCGGGCACCGGGTCGGAACCTGTCCTCTTGTGTTCGGGAAGTGCGGAGCAGGCAAGCCGTTGCCGCCGCAGCAGAAAGCCGACGCCTTGATCATTTCCGCTCCCAACGACCCGCCGCGGGCCGAGACGCTGGTGGCGCTGCTGCAGGCACGTGCCTGCAGTACGCCGGACGCGAAAGCGTATGCCTTTCTGGCCGACGGGGAAGCGCCGGCGGGCGCGCTGACCTACGGGGCGCTGGACCGGCGGGCCCGGGCGGTGGCGGCGCGGCTGCGGGAAGCGGCCGAACCGGGGGCGCGGGCGCTGCTCCTGTACGACCCGGGGCTGGAGTTCCTGCCCGCCTTCTTCGGCTGCCTCTACGCGGGCCTGGTGGCGGTCCCCCTCCACGCGCCGCACCAGAACCGCAACCTGGAGCGCGTCCTGACGGTCCAGCAGGACGCGGACGCGGCGCTGGGCCTCATCGCCGCGGAGAAACGGGACGACGTGGCGCGCTGGACCGAGACGCTCCCCGGCCTCGGGGCGCTCACCTGGATCGCGACCGATGCGCCGGACGAGGCGGCCGACCCGCTGCCGGCGTCGGCATGCGCCCCCGCGGGCGACGACCTGGCCTTCCTGCAGTACACCAGCGGCTCGACCTCGGCCCCGAAGGGGGTGATGGTGGGGCACGGGAACCTGCTGCACAACCTGGACGAGATCCACCGGTGCATCCACGTCACCGACGATTCGATCTTCGTCACGTGGCTGCCGCACTTCCACGACCTCGGGCTCATCTTCGGGCTCCTGCAGCCGTGCTTCAACGGGGTGCCGTGCCACCTGATGCCGCCGGCGGCGTTCCTGCAGCGCCCGCTGCGCTGGCTGCGGGCGATCTCCGCCTACAGCGCCACGCACAGCCCGGCGCCGAACTTTGCGTACGACCTCTGCGTGGATCGGATCCCCTCGGAAAAGCGACAGGGACTGGACCTGTCGCGCTGGAAGCTGGCGGTCAACGCCGCCGAACCGGTCCGGGCGGATACGCTGCGACGTTTCACCGAGGCCTACGCGCCGTTCGGCTTCCGCTCCCAGGCCTGGTGCCCCTGCTTCGGCCTGGCCGAAGCGACGCTGAAGGTGGCGGTCACCCCCCCGCCGGAGGAACCGGCCGTGCTGGCGGTGGACGCCGACGCGCTGGGGCAGGACCGGGTGGTCCCGGTCGCGGAAGGGACCGACGGGGCGCGGACGCTGGTGGGCAGCGGCCTGGTTGACATCGAAACGATCAGCATCATCGCGGACCCGGAGACCGGGGTCTCCTGCCCGCCGGACCGGGTGGGCGAGGTCTGGGTGCGGGGCCCGTCGATTCCCCGCGGCTACTGGCAGCAGCCGGAGGTGAACGCCGAGGTCTTCGGCGCGCGGCTGCAGCCCGGCGGCGAGGGGCCGTACCTGCGCACCGGCGACCTGGGCTTCGTCCACGAGCGACACCTCTACATCACCGGCCGGCGGAAAGACGTCATCATCATCCGCGGCGTGAACC
>CAZKKD010000430.1:0-3686 GCA_964553265.1 uncultured Planctomycetales bacterium
TCCTCTGCGATCTCTGCGCTCTCTGCGGTGCATCATCGATACACTGGAGACGTCATGGTCAAGGAACTGCCCTTCCGGCTCAAGCGCGACCATGCGGTGAGCCTGACCGACCAGGTGGTGGGCGGGGTGGTGGAAGCGATCCGCTCGGGGTATTACAAACCCGGCAGCCGCCTGCCCAGCATCAAGGACATGGCTGCCGACCTCGGCGCCAGCAGCCTGGTCATCCGCAACGCGGTCAAACGCCTCAGCGAGAAGGGCGAGGTGGTGGCCCGGCCGCGCACCGGCATCGAGGTGGTCGACAGCGGCAAGCTGGCCTGGAAGGCGCAGATCCTCTACCTCTTCCGCAGCAGCACCTACTACTTCGCCACCCGCGACGCCCGCTTCACCGAACTGATGGACGACGCCGGCATCCGCGTCACCGCGCTCGGCAGCGCCGTGGCCAACTGGGCGCGGCCGATCACCGGCGACTTCACGAAGGATGTGGAAGACATCGAGCGCTGCATCCCCCGAATGCACACGCTCGGCTGTCGCTACATCCGCGCCATGAGCTGGCCCAACGACAAGGACAATCCCCTCTCCGACGAAGCATGGGGCGAGGAAGCGGTGCGGCGGATGCGGGAACTCGCCATGCGCGCCGAGGACGGCAACATCGTCATCTGCATCGAGAACTGCGACGGCTGGGCGAGCGAATCGCCCAAGCACTACGCGGAGTTCATCCAGCGGGTTGGGTCGCCGGCGGTCAAGTGCGTATACGATACCGGCAACGCAGCCAGCCACGGCCGAACCGACACCTGGGAGTGGTACGAAGCCGCCAAGCCGCACATCGAGTACGTCCACGTCAAGGCGAACACCGGGCCGATCGGCGACGACGCCGACCACGTCTTTCCCGACGATCCCCGCAGCGCCAGTCTGGTGAAGGAGACCTTTGTCGACCTCTTTCGGAACGGCTACGACGGCATCATCTCCATCGAGCCGCACATGAAGGCAATCGCCCACCTCGGCAAGGAGATCGACGACGCCGACGCGGCTTACCAGACCTATCTCGAATATGGCCGACGCACCATGAAGGTGGTCGAAGAGGCGCGCAAGGCATAGCGCGACTGCCGCAGGGGCCGATCCGGACGCTCTAACAGGGATTTCACTTGCCGGGCGGACATTTCCGTCGTGAGCTCCACCATGGTGTAGGGAAGCTTTCTCCCTGGAGACAGCATATGCCGCAAACCGGGATCGCGGATGCTGCCCTGTTGCGGATCGAAAACCTGCAGTTCGGCGTCGACGGCGCCCCCTTGTGCGCGCCGTTCACCCAGGACCTCCACGCGGGGGAACTGGTCGGCATAGCCGGACCGTCCGGCTGCGGGAAATCCACGCTCTTCCGGGCCATCGCGCTTCTGGACCAGCCGCTCGGGGGACGCGTCCTGTTTCGCGGGGAGGACCCCGCCGCGCTCGGATGGACAGCGTTCCGGCGCCGCGTCGTTCTGGTCTCCCAGCGGGAGGTCCTGCTGGACCGCTCCGTGCGCGGCAATCTGGAGCGGGTCTTTTCCTACACGGTTGCGGGCGAAAAATTCCCCGCGCCACAGGCGGTGACTCTCCTCCACCGCGTCGGGCTTCCGGCCGAAGCGCTGGAGCAGAACGCGCGGACGCTCTCCGGCGGCGAACAGCAGCGGATCTGCCTGGTCCGGGCGCTCCTGACGCGGCCGGAGGTTCTTCTTCTCGACGAACCGACCAGCGCCCTCGACGAAGCGACGGCAGACGCCGTCGAAGCCCTCATCCGGGACGAAGCCCGGTCGCGTGGCCTGGCGGCGCTGATCGTCACGCACGAGCGCGCCCGCGCCGAACGGTGGTGCGACCGCGTCATCCCCCTCTGCCCGACCGCCGTGCCGGCCGCACCGGGAGGGCCGCCCGCATGACCAGCCGCGTTCAACCCCTCGACGCCACCGACCTCTGCATCGCCGCCGGGCTGGTGCTCCTGGCCGGAATCGTCAGCCTGGTGCTCCGCCTCGGCGTCGAGCGGCGCCTGGGCATTGCGGCGATCCGGACCACGGTGCAACTGCTCCTCATCGGGTACGTTCTGGAGTATGTCTTCGCCCTCGACGCAGCCTGGGCCGTCCTGGCCGTGATGCTGGTGATGATCGCCGTCGCGAGCCATGCCGCGATCCGCCGGCCCGACCGGACCTACGCCGGGATCTGGCCGCGCGCCTTCGGCACGCTGCTCATCACGGGGTTCGCCACAACGCTGATCGTGACCAATGTCGTGGTGCGCGTCGACCCCTGGTACCGGGCGCAGTACGTCATCCCGCTCCTTGGCATGGTGCTCGGCAACAGCCTGACCGGCATCAGCCTCTGCATCGACCAGCTGCTGGAGACGCTCCGCGAGCGGCGCGACGAGGTGGAGATGGAACTGGCCCACGGCGCGACCGCGTGGGAAGCGGCCCGGGGACCGGTGGCAGACGCGGTGCGGCGCGGCCTGATCCCGACCATCAACTCGATGTCCGTTGTCGGCCTGGTTGCACTTCCCGGCATGATGACCGGCCAGATCCTCGCCGGCGAGTCGCCACTCGGGGCGGTAAAGTATCAGATCGTGGTCATGTTCATGCTCGCGGGCGCGGTCAGCTTCGGCTCCATGATCGCGGCGCTCCTTACGTTCCGCGCCCTCTTCAACGACCGGCATCAGCTCCTTTACCAGCGGATCCGGTCCCAGAAGTAGCGTCAGAGACGCCCCCGCCGCCCGCATGCGCAGCCATTTCCCTTGACAACCGCCAAGTACATTGTAAAAGAACAGGTTACGCCGCCGAATGTCACAACCGACTGGTGGCCCTGCACATGGGGATTCCGCTCCATGACATTGCTTGCGCAATTGCCTGCCGACCGCCTGCAGGGCATCCGCGGCCTGATCCTCGACGTGGATGGGGTCCTCACCGACGGCGGCATTGTTTACACCGACGCAGGCGAGGAGATGAAGCGCTTTCACGTCCGCGATGGCAGCGGCATCAAGTACTGGATCCGGGCCGGACACCGCGTCGCGCTGCTCTCCGGCCGCAGCAGCCCCGTCCTCCAGCGCCGCGCGGACGAGCTGAGCATTGCGGTGGTCCACATGGGCGCCAAGAACAAGCTTCCGGTCTTCCAAGAGATCCTCAAGGAATTGCAACTTACTGCAAAAGAATGCGCTTATGTCGGAGATGACCTCCCCGACCTCCCCCCGCTGCGCGCCGCCGGCCTCGGCATCGCTGTCGCCGACGCGGTACAGGAACTGCGGGACGCCGCCGACGCGGTGACAGAGCAATGCGGCGGCCACGGTGCAGTACGCGAGGTGATTGAAGCGCTCCTGCGAGCCCAGGGCCTCTGGGACCGCATTCTGGAGCGCTACCGACCGACGCCGGAAGAACGGGGACTTGCGTGAATCCGATGTCTGCCGCCCGCCCCCGCCCTTCGACGGGGCGGCCCGGTCCCGCGCCGGGCACGCCCGACCTGCGACCCTCCCTTCTGCGGAGTTCACGTGCATCCCTGTTCGCGACGGCCTTTGTCTGCTGTCTTGCCTGGTCGCTGCTTGCCGACGCCGCGGCAGATCGACGCATTCAGGCCCGGGGGCCCCGGGTGCCGGGATACCGGGGCGGGCACCTCCGCCTCGAACTCATCGCCGCCCAGGCGAGTGGCGGCGTTTCCACCGACACCGATCTCGAAAGTGTTGG
>CAZKKD010000431.1:0-3674 GCA_964553265.1 uncultured Planctomycetales bacterium
GGACACGCTAGCAGAAGCGACGCTGCCGCGCACGGCCGTCGGGAGGGGTTCCACACCATTCCGGTCGTTCCATTTTGTCCGGAACCTGGCGGCGCCGATTCGGCAAAAAGGTCCCCTCTCCCGCCGGAAGAGGGTCAGGGTGAGGGAATCTTCACCGTCCGGAGCCCTCACCCCGGCCCTCTCCCGGAGGGAGAGGGAGAGCGGAAAGCCCTGGTGCGGAATCGGGCGGCCCTCCCCGCTCCGACCATCCGAACGATGGCGGGACGGCGGGATCCGGCCGGGCGCGGGCTTGCACAGGACCGGGCGGAACGCTAAGGTGGGCGGGCTGCACCCGCCGGATGCTGGCCGGGACCGGTCCGACGGCGGTGTGCGAGCGCTCGCGGCGGAGGCTGGCACCGCGTCTTCGCACTGACACCGGAGTCCGCCATGCCCGCGCCCGTCCGCGCCGTCGTCTTCGACCTCGGCAACGTGCTCGTCACCGTCGACTGGAACCGCGCCATCCGCCGCGCCGCGCCGCTCACCCCGCTGGCGGCGGAGGCGATTCTCCCCGCCCTCGTCGAGCACCCGGTCGTGCGCGACTACGAAGAGGGGCGCATCGACGACGAGGCGTTCTCCGCCGCGATGGTGGAGACGCTCCGGCTCGCCATCGACCCGGCCGACTTCCCGCCGCCCTGGGCCGACATGTTCGAGCGCCGCCCCGGCATGGAGGCGCTCTACGCCGAGGCGCAGGCGCGCGTGCCGGTGGCCATCCTGAGCGACACGAGTCCGATCCACTGGCGCTGCATCCGCGAACTCGCCCCGCCGCTCTCGACGCCGGACGCGCTGGTGGTGAGCTACGAGACCGGCGTCCACAAGCCCGACCCGGCGGCCTACCGCACCGCGTGCGAGCGCCTCGGCACGCCGCCGGAGGCGTGCGTCTTCATCGACGACCGGGCCGAGAACGTCGCCGGCGCCGAGGCCGCGGGCCTGCAGGCCTTCCGCTACACCGACGAGACCGACACGGTCGCCCGCCTGCGCGCGCTCCTGCCCTCTGGAAGCATCCGCTCGAAATAGCGCTCCAGTTCGGGATGCAGTCTGATCTCAACACAAGCGAACACAAGGAGACCGTCAGAATGTCCGTCAACGCAAAGCTCCCCGGCGCAACCGCATGTCCACACTGCGGAAGCCCGCTTCTCGCAAATGCCCCATGCTGTCCGGCTTGCGCACGGCGCGCACGAGCATTCCAAAACTGCGAACAATGCCGGGAACCCTACGATGAACACGCATCCATCTGCCCCTTTTGCCGAAGCAAAAGCAAAGCGCCAGGCATCTCCGAAACCGCTCGGCAACTGGAGATGCAAGTGCGGGCAACCCGCCTTGGGGCACTCTTTGCCAACGGTCTTACAGCGCTCCTCTTTCCACCCATCATCGCTATCCACAACGGAAAAGTGACGGTGCGGAGCTGGTCTGCCCTCGGCCTGCGCACCCACCTGCGCGAGATACAGTTGAACCGCATCGCATCGGTAAATTACACGAAAGGCATCTTCTGGGGAACGCTCCTTGTCGAAACATTCGGCGGGGCCATGGAGGACATGAAAGAAGGAGGCCTGCGTCAAGACGACGCCCTGAGGATGGCCGAACGCCTCAAGGAATGCATCCCGGATTGAGGACGCACCCTCAGACCCAGGGCACCGGCTCGCAGAGGGCGCGCAGGTGCTCGGGCGGGGTGTGGAGGGGGATCTCGCAGCCCGCGCCGGCCATCCACGGCCGGCCGGCGGCCGCCGCGGCGGCGCGGAGATCGGCGCGGATGCGGTCGGGGGTGCTGCGGAGCACCGCCTCGGCGGGGTCGAGGTTGCCGGTGAGGCACACCCCCGGCCCGAGCGCGCGGCGCGCATCGGCCAGGTCCACCTGCCAGTCGCAGTCGACGATGTCCACCCCCAGCGTCGCGATGTGCGGCAACAGGTGCGTGATGTTGCCGCAGATGTGCAGCCGCACCCAGCCGCCCGCGGCGTGGACCGCGTCGACGATGCGCCGCTCCCGCGGCAGGACGAAGCGGGCGTACTGGTCGGGCGCAAGCTGGCTGGCGATGGCGTCGCCGATCCCGACGGTGTCGGCGCCGGCCGCGAGCTGCGCGCAGGCGAACGCGACCGCCACCTCGGTGCAGCGGTCCATGAGCGCGTCGGCGAAGGCCGGATCGTCGAAGAGGTCCATCAGGAACGTGGTCACCCCGCGGAGGTCCGCCGCCTCGGCCGCCGGCCCCTCGACCCAGCCGAGGATCGAGCGCGCGCCCCCGATTGCGGCGGCAAACGCCTCGACCGCGGCGACGCGGTCGCGCATGCGCCCGGAGGTCTGCGGATCGGGGTCGGCGAGCGCGGCGAGGTCCTTCGTCTCCGCGAGCGGCGGCGCCGCGCAGCGCGGCGGACCGTCGGGGACGTACTCGATGGCCGCGCCGAAGCCCTGCGTCTCGCGGTACGGGTCGCTGATGGTGGAGACCTGGTCGAAGTCGAACGCCTCCGCGCAGCGCAGGTTCGCCTCCACCAGGACGCGGTGATCCGAAGCGAAGGCGGCGTAGTCGGACCCGATCCAGTCCGCGGCGAAGGCCATGAGGATGGGCACGCGCGGCGCGCAGTCCGGCGTCCCGCCCCGGAGGGCGGCGGCGTAGCGTTCGAAACTGTTCATGCTGTCCGTGTCTCCGGCTTTCGACTGCAGGATACGTCCGCGCCCGACCGCCGGCGCGTTCAGAAGTAGCTGCGGAACAGGGCCTGCTGGGCGGGGCTGGTGCTCATGTCGCTGCTCACCCAGCCGCCGCCGACGAGGCTGGCCTGCCCGTTGCCCGGGTGATTGCCGTAGGCGAAGATGGACCCGGGCGGCAGCATCGCGCTGTACGGGATGCCGAGCCAGTCGCTGTCGTACGCGATCCAGCGGCCGGAGAGGTCGAGGAAGACGGCGTTGCCGCCGGTCACGTCCACGCCGTCGTGCGAGTTGCTCTCCACGCCGCGCCAGGGCCAGGTGGTGTTGACGTTGGTGGGGCGGACGACGCGGTCGAACCAGAGCGGCCAGTCGCGGTCGTACCGCGCCGCGGCGTGGCGCGCCATCGAGAGGGTCACGCGAATCCACGGCTCGGAGTAGTGGTTGACGCAGTTGACGCCGGGGGTGTAGTCGCGCGGGTAGGCCGCGCGCCCGGCGGCGGCGCAGCGGAAGAGGCTTCCGTCGCCGTTGAGGTACTGGTCGCGCAGGGCGGGGATTGAGCCGGTGCCCTGGGTGTTCCCGTCGCGCAGCGCCGCGGCGGACTTGACCCACGGCAGGTCGTCGCCGGCGTCCTCGACGTAGAAGAGGGTGGCCATCGCCACCTGGCGCATCTGGCCGAGGCAGGCGGTGCGCTCCGCCACCCGCAGCGCGCCCTCCAGCGCCGGCAGGAGGAGCGCGGCCAGCACGCTGATGATGGCGATCACCACAAGGAGCTCGACGAGGGTAAAGCCATAACGGTCCGCCCTCGGCCCGCGCCAGCGCCCTGCGGTCGCAACCACCGTCAAACGTCGCATCGTCGTCCCCGTTTCCAGCGGCCCGGGCGCCAGGGAATCCGACGGCCCACACCGGTACAATCGCCCGCCGACACCTCTCACAGGAAACGATACCCGGTGCACGCACCGAAATCAAGCGACTCGACGCCCGCCCAGGGTCATTCAATTCTTGCC
>CAZKKD010000432.1:0-3667 GCA_964553265.1 uncultured Planctomycetales bacterium
GCGTCACCGCGCGCGGGGCCCGGCCCGGCTGCGGGGGGGGGGGGCGGGGGACGCGGGTGCGGGTGGCGGACCTCGGGGTGCGGGCCGGGCGTTTTCCCGTGGCGCGGCGGTGGTGGGACGAGCGGCGGCCCTTCCGCTACCTCTGGGTCGGCGGGCCGAACGCGCGCAAGGGCTTCGAGCTCGTCCTCGGCGCGTGGGAGTACTTCGCCGGCCGCGACGACGTGGAGCTCTACCTCAAGACCACCGTCACCGGCCGCCGGCAGCGGGTGGGGAACGTGGTCTTCGACTCCCGGCGTCTCTCCCCGGAAGCGCTCGCGCGCCTCTATGCGGACGCGCACGCCTTTGTCTTCCCGAGCTTCGGCGAAGGCTTCGGCCTGACGATGGCCGAGGCGATGGCGACCGGCTGCCCCTGCATCCACACCGACTGGTCGGCCCTGCGAGAGCTCGCGACCCCCGACTGCGCCTATCCGCTCGGCTATGAGCTCATCGACACCCCGCTCGGCCGCATGGCCCAGGCCGACCTGGCCGAGCTCGTCGTCGCGATGGAGCGCGTCCGCCGGCACTACCCCCGGGCGCTCCGCAAGGGGCGCCGGGCCGCGGAGCGGATGCGGACGCACTTCACCTGGGAGGCGACGGCGCGGGCCCTCCTCGACGGGCTGGCCGAGCACGGCGTCGGCGCTCCGCCGGCGCGCGGCCCGGCCCGGGCGCCGGCGGCGGCGATGGCCTGACGGATCGACGGCGACCTCCTCTCCCCGTGGGAGAGATGCACCGGAATGGCGACTGGACAGACGTTCTCTTTCGGCAAAGGACACGGACATGGCGGCGAGTACGGATCTCACCACGCTGGAGAAGCTCAAGACCTACCTCGGCCTCGAGGGCGCCGGCGACGACGCGCTTCTCGGCGCGCTCATCGACAGCGTCTCGGAGGCCATCGAGCACTATTGCGGCCGCGCCTTCGCCCAGGCCGAGCGCACCGAACAGCACGACGGCGCCGGCGCGGCGACGGTGCTCCTGAAGTGCCGGCCGGTGGCGGCGGTGAGCGCGGTTTACGACGACCCGAACCTTGCGTTCGGCGACGCGACGCGCCTCGACCCGACGGCGTATCTCTTCTACCCGGAGGCCGGCATCCTCGAGCGCTTCGCCGGCTGCTTCGCCGACGGGCGGCGCAACGTGAAGGTGGTCTACACCGCCGGCTTCGCCACCGTTCCGCCGGCGGTGGAGCAGGCGGCCAACCTGCTGGCGGCGCACTTCTACAACCGCGGCCACCAGGGCGGCGACGGGCTCGCGAGCGAGTCGCTGGGCGCCTACACGGTGAGCTACAACGAGGCCGAGTGGCCGGCCGCCGTGAAGGGCCTTCTCTTCGAATACCGGGAGGTGGGCGTATGAGCATCCGGAGCCTCTTCCGCCGGCGCTGCACCATCGAGCGCGCGACCGCGTCGGTCGGCGCGGACGGCGGCGTCGGCCTCACCTGGAACACCGTGGCCAGCGACCTCCCCTGCGCGCTTCAGCCGCGGTCGGTCCGGAGCGATCTCGATCCCGCCGGCGAGGCCCTGGTGGCCGAGGCCCGCCTCTTCGTCCCGGCGGACACCGACCTCCGGCCCGCCCTCGCCGACGGGCACGCCGACCGGGTAACCGTCGACGGCGTGCGCTACCGCGTGACCGCGGTCGAGGACGACGGCGCGGGGACCGAAGCGCTCCGCGTCGCCACCCTCGTCCGCGTCATCGCCTGACGCGAAAGGAGACCCCATGGACAGCGGCGTGCTTTCCGAGGTGGTGGTGCAGCACGGCTTTGCCGGCCTCGCGGCGGTGCTCCTGGTGGTGCTGTGGTGGACGGTGCGGCGGGTGCTCGACCTCCTGGCCGAGTGCAACCGCGTCATCGCCCAGAACACCGCGGCCCTGCAGGGCCTGGAGACGCGGCTGGTGGAGAGCGTCCGGCTGGAGATCGATCTCCGCGACCGGCTGCTTGCGCGGCCGTGCCTGCTGGGGCGGTCCGACCGGCGCGCCGCCGCGGCGCTCGACCCGCGCGTGCGCCACGGCCTGGCCGCGCACCTGGAACCCCGGGGCGAACGGTCCGCGCGCGCGGACCGGCCGGCCCCGACCGATCCACAGCAGAAGGAGACGGAACGATGACGAAGGGACGCACCTCCGCGCCCCGGCCGGCGGACGCGAAGCCGGTCAAGCCGGGCTGGCGGACCACCGAGTTCTGGCTGAGCGCGCTGGCGACCGTTTCGGGCCTCGGCATGGCCAGCGGTGCGCTGGCGGCGGGGAGCACCGCGGCGCAGACCGTGGGGCTCATCGCCTCGGCCCTCACCGCGATGGGCTACAGCGCCAGCCGCGGACGCGCCAAGAGCTGACCCTCCGGCGGCGGCGCGTGCGCCGGCGCCCCCCGCCGGCCGCGCGTCGCCGCGTTTGTTCCGTTCCCGCCGAACGCTTTCGGGAGAATCTCCATGGCCACCACCACCTGGACCGACAACGCCCACTTCACCCTGCTCAACGGCGGCGGCAGCGTCGCCGGCGGGTCGGTGACGCCGGACTACCCGGCCGACCTGCTGATGCACATGAACAGCGACGCCTGGACCGACGCGGCCGACGGAGCCCGCAGCTTCAGCGAGGTCGGCGCCGTCTCCGCCGACACGGCCGACAAGGCCTTCGGCGCGGCCAGCCTCGACTGCGGCGCGGCGGCCGGCGGCCTCACCACCACCGGCACGCTGACCGACTTTCAGTTTGGCGGCGGCGAGTGGCGCATCCAGCTCTGGGCGCAGGGCGAGGCCAACCCCGGCACCAACCGCACGCTCATCAGCAAGGGCGGCGACAACCTCGACTGGAACGCTGGCGGGCTGGAGTGGACGCTCTTTCACAACGCCAGCAGCAACAAGCTGCAGCTCACCTACCTCGACGACGCGACCGGATCCAGTGCCGCGCTCGTCAGCACGGATGCGGTGGACCTGAGCGGCTCGTTCCATCGCGTGGAGCTGGTGCGGGACGCCTCCCACCTCACGATGTACGTCGACGGGGTGCAGGTCGCGCAGACGACCGCCCCCACCATCCGCGCCCGTACCGACGGCACGCAGAAACTGGCCATCGGCATCGTCGCGGCCACCGCCTCCGGCCTGGAGTTCTCCGGCAACATCGACGAGGTCCGCATCGTCAAGGGCATCAGCAACCCCGGCTGGCCCACCGACCGCGAGGCCGGCATGTACGCCGAGGTGCTGGTGCACGACAGCGGCGCCTTCAGCCTCGACGCCGGCGCCGGCAAGGCGTGGGACAACAGCACCCTCGCCTACACGACCACCGGCAGCCCCGCCGTCACCTGCCAGTACGACGACACCGAGGCCGACCCGGCCTGGGCCAGCGCCGCGGCGGCCGACGCCGGCGCGACCTGGAACGGCGCCTGGCTTTCGGAGGCGGGGATGGAGGCCGAGACCGACACCGACCTCCGTTACCGCACCTTCAAGCTGCGCCTCACCGCCACGGCCCCCGGCGACAGCCTCGACAGCGTCGCCTTCGCCGACTACGCCCTCGACGTCACCCCGCCGGCGGTCCCGACCGCGACGAAGTTCAGCCTCTTCGAGGACGACAACTTCGCGCTCATCTGGACCGAGCCCGCCGACGCCGACTTCGACCACTGCGAGCTCCGCCGCGACACCGACGGGACGACCGAGTACCT
>CAZKKD010000433.1:0-3664 GCA_964553265.1 uncultured Planctomycetales bacterium
CTTGCATCCACGCACCCGTCAGTCCCATCACGAGTGCGCGAGGTATGGAAACAGCTTCTAAGCGCCGCCGACGCCGACCGTCCGCCGGCGCATCCGCCCACGAAAAGGAGCCGCCCATGCCGTCCCCGCATCCAAACGTCCTCTTCATTCTCTCCGACCAGCACAGCGCCAAGGTGCTGGGCCACGCCGGGCATCCGGACGTCCAGACCCCGCACCTCGACCGTCTCGCCGCGGAGGGGGTGCGCTTCGAGAACGCGATCACGCAGAACCCCATCTGCACCCCGAGCCGGGTGTGCTTTCTCTCCGGGCAGTACTGCCACAACCACGGCATCTACGGCCTCGCGGGCCCGCGCCCGGAGGGGCTGCCCACCTTCCTCGGGCACTTCCGCCGGCACGGCTACCGCACCGCGCACATCGGCAAGAGCCACGGTCCGGCGTACTGGATCGAGGACGACTGCGACCGCTTCATCGATCCCACCGGCTGCTGCATCGGTGCGGCAACGGAGTACAGCGCATTCCTCGACGAAGACCCGGAGCGCCGCCGGCGGCTGCAGGAGACGGGCGCCCGCTCCGGCGGGCAGGCCATCGACGGCATGCCGAGCCTGCAGCCCTACGCGGAGAGCCGCGAGGGCTTTGTCGCGCGGGAGTCGATCCGCTTCGTCGACGACTGCACCGCGGCCGGCGCGCCCTTCTGCCTGGCGGTGAGCCTGTCGAAACCGCACCAGGCCTACACCCCGGCCCAGGCGTTCTGGGACCTCTACGAGACCGACGCCCTCACCCTGCCGCCGAACGCGGACAACGAGGATCCGCACGCCGCGCCGCACCTGAAGCAGACCGCCGCGGAGTGGCGCGCGGGCGACTGGATCCGCTTCGAGCCGAAGACCTTCGAGGCCGCCCGCCGGCGCAAGCTCCACGGCTACCTCGGCTGCGTCTCGCAGACCGACCACGCGGTGGGCGAGCTCCTCGACGCGCTCGACGCCCGCGGGCTGGCCGACAGCACCGTCGTCGTCTACACCTCCGACCACGGCGACTACGCCGCCGAGCACGGCATCATGGAAAAGGCGCCCGGCATCTGCCACGACGCCATCACCCGCATCCCCTTCCTCTGGCGCGCCCCCGGCGTCGCGAAGGCGGGGCACGCCGCCGCGGAGCTGGTCGAGGCCGTGGACGTGCTCCCCACCCTCTGCGGGCTCGCGGGCCTGCCCGTGCCGGAGACGGCCGACGGGCACGACATCACGCCGCTCCTGCGGGGCGAGGCCGCGCCGGTGCGCACGGTGGCGGTGACGGAGTTCGCCTGGAGCAAGAGCATCCGCAAGGGCGACTGGCGGCTGGTCTACTACCCGCCGGAGTTCTTCCCCGACGAATACCCCGACGGTTTCGGCGAGCTCTATCACCTCGCCGAGGATCCGTGGGAGACCCGGAACCGGTACTTCGATCCCGACTGCGCCGACCGCGTGCGCGACCTCACCGACGCGCTCCTCGACTGGCTCGTCACCACCACCCGGCCCACGCTCGTCAACGGGGTCAACGCCGGCGCCAACGCCGAGGCGCGCTTCCCCCGCCGGGAAGGCCGCCGGCGCCGCTACAAGACCGTCGTCACCAGCGACAACAAGATCCCGCCGGCATGGATTGCCGCGCACCGCGGGGGGAACTACATCTGATGTGCAGAAGGCATGCGTGGCGGACAGACCGGCGGCAGACCGCGCCGCCCCGGCTCAGCCCCGGGTCGACGTCAGGAAGCGGACCGGCCGCGGTACTGCAGAATGATGCGTTCGAGCGCCTCGGTCTTGGTCAGGCCTTCCCGCTTGCTGATCGCGGCCAGCGCATCGGCGGCTTCGCTCGTCACGCGCGACGGAATGCTGGCGGTCCGGCCCTTGCGCCGCGCGGGACGCGGCTCGCCCCGGCCGTCGCGCGGCGGAAGCGGCAATCCGTCTTCCCGCAGCCCGTCGAGATGCAGTTCGATGGCGTCCTCCATCCGGCGCCTGCACTCGGTGCGGGTGGCGCCGGCGGAGACACACCCCGGCAGGGCGGGCGCATGGCAACTGACGCCGCCGCCGGTGGCCTCGAAGACCACGTCGTAACCGTGGATTCGCGCTTTCTCCATGATCGCAGCCTCCATCGCAAACGCCCGAATCAGAGTCCCGCCTGCCGCTCCACACTCTTCACCGTCTTCGGGCCGAGCTCCGCACCGCCGCTCCCGTGCCAGGGAAGCGTCACCCGCCCCGGCCGGTCCGGATGCTTGTACTGGCGGTGCCCGCCTTTTGCTTTCACGCGCTGCCAGCCGGCCCGCAACAGGTGCTGTTCGAGTTGGCGGGCGGTCGGCGGCATGGGCGCATCCTTCACCGGCGGTCCACAGCTACCATACCGCACTTTCCAGTTGCCTGCAACCAGAAAACAACCCGGTGTCCACGGGGACACCCGGTCTGAAGATCCGGATCCACAAATCGGTTTGTCCGCAGATTGAAACGAATCAGGAGACCCACGTCATGGCCACCACGCAACCGAACGTCCTCTTCATCCTGTCCGACCAGCACAACGCCAAGTGCCTCGGCCACAGGGGGCACCCCGACGTCAAGACCCCGCACCTCGACCGGATGGCGGCCGAGGGGGTGCGCTTCGAGAACGCGATCACGCAGAACCCGATCTGCACCCCGAGCCGCGTCAGCTACCTCTCCGGCCAGTACTGCCACAACCACGGCTACTACGGCCTCTCCGGGCCCAACCCCAACGGACTCCCCACCATCCTCGGCCACTTCCGCCGGCACGGCTACCGGACCGGGGCCCTGGGCAAGATTCACTGCCCCGAGTACTGGGTGGAGGACGACTGCGACGTCTTTCACGAAACCTGCGGCTGCAGCGTCGGCGGGCGGAGCGCCGAGTACGCCGCCTACCTCGCCGAGCGCGGCCTGACCGACAAGGAAGACCACGGCGCCCTGCACGAACAGGGCGACCGCGGCAGGCAGACCTGCGAGGGCCGGCCGAGCATGGTAAGCTACCGCGACGGGCAGGAGGGCTGGATCGCGACCAAGGCGTGCGAGTTCATGGGCGCCTGCCGGGACGCGGGGACGCCCTTCTTTCTCCACGTCAGCCTGCCGAAGCCGCACCAGTGCTATACCCCGGCGCAGGAGTTCTGGGACCTCTACGACGAGGACAGCCTCACCCTTCCGCCGAACGCGGACAACGAGGCCCCCCACCGCGCGCCGCACCTGAAGCGCAGCTACGACCACTGGCGCACCGGCAACTGGGCCCTCTTCGAGCCCCGGACCTTCCAGGCCGCCCGCCGGCGGAAGCTCCACGGCTACCTCGGCAACATCAGCCACGTCGACCACGCGGTCGGGGAACTCCTGGACTGGATCGACGCCCAGGGCCTCGGCGAAGACACCATCATCGTCTACACCACCGACCACGGCGACTACGCCGCCGAGCACGGGATCATGGAGAAGGCGCCCGGCATCTGCCACGACGCCATCACCCGCATCCCGTCCCTCTGGCGCTGGACCGGGCGGCTGGCGGCCGGACACGCGGCGGCGGAGCTGGTCGAGACCGTGGACGTGGCCCCGACGCTGGCGTCGCTCTGCGGACTGCCGGCGCTCGAGACCTGCGACGGGCAGGACATCACCCACCTGCTGCGCGGCGAAACCGGGGAGGTGCGCGAGGTGGCGGT
>CAZKKD010000434.1:0-3628 GCA_964553265.1 uncultured Planctomycetales bacterium
GGCGTCTCGGACTGCTTGGTTTTAACTTAAATTCCGCAGTTGAATCAGAAAAATGCGCTTGACGTTGCGGGTAATTCCGGACAGGTAATTCCGGGGGCACCATACTCATCTCCGAGGGCAAGAAAAAGAATGCCCAGGTACCGCCAGAGAGAACGCCATCGCATAAACGTTCCTTTGCAGCTTTGCCCAGCTTCGGAGCTAAGTCCGGGGTATGCGGCGGCCGACAGCTATCGCTCTGTCGGCCCTGCTCTGCTTTCGCCGGCCCTCAGCGGGTGGGCAGGTCTTCGGCCTGTACATCCGGGGCCGGCGTCACGGCGACGTCGGCAAGCTCGAAACGTCCCTCTTGAACGGTATGCAGGCCGCTCGGTTTCAAGGCGAGGGAGAACGTGATCCATTCGGTCTCGTGGCCTTCGCAGACCTTGATCATCTCATAGGGGGCCCACTGGCCGGTGAGGGTTACGTGGCGCCAGGGCTTGCTGCTGCCCCATCGGCGCAGGGCGCTCAGGTAGGGCGAACCTTCCAGACTGCGCGCCATGAAGCGAATGCGGAAGGGCTGCCCCGCCGGGATGGGCTCCGGCAACGTCAGGACCGCGCCGGCGTGCTGCACCCACGCTCCCTCCGGATACGGACCCGGAAGGGTGACGGTGAGAATGCGCTCGGGTTCTCCCGGCTCGCCCGCGCGCCAGGAGAGGGTCTCCGGCGCTTCCCGCCAGGTCAGCTTTCCCTCTGCGCCCGCCTGCGGCATCCAGGCCGTCCAGGGGCTGTCCGCACCCTCCTGAGCGCCACATCCAACCAATGCCAAAACGGCGAGAGCAAGCAAAGCGCTCAACGGCTTCAGGCAGTTCATGGTGATTCCCTTTCCTGACAAGCGAGCTGTCGGCAACATCCGAGTTGTGCCTCTCATCATATGGACGCACAGCACTATGGGTGCACAACCAATCTCCCACTCTTCCTGGCTCCCCCGGCGTTTGGGCCTCCCCCCGTATAATCAATTGGAGCCCTCCTCCTTCGCCTGACCGGTGGCGTTCTGCCATGCGGTGTGCGCCGTTTCAAAAATCCGCCGGCGATGGTCAAGCATGACGACATATCCGTCAAGAGGATAGCGCTTCTCTGTGTCGTTGGCGGTCACCACCAGGTCACCGGCATCGTACCGGATCGATTCCACGTGGCCCCACGGCGTCATCTCGTTGCCGACCTGGATGCCATCCCGGTCGATTCGGAGCGTGTCAGACCCACGCCAGAACCGGTGAGCCGCCATCTGGCAGAGCAGTGCGGCCTGGAACGCGAGTACAAGTGGCGATACCCGGTAGGCGCTGGCCAGTTGGAACAGCGCGACCCCCGTCACAAGCGGCAGGCCGAGCCAGAAGGCGTAGTTCCGGCGAACAAACGTCCGGGGGCTCCTCGGGTCATTGGCCACGCTTCTGATCCTTGACTCGATCTGCACCGGTCCGGCTCTCTTCCATCCTACGGGCTCTCCCCCGACTGGCGGTAGAGGAGCGTGTCGCCGGGTTCGAGGCCGGCGAGGACGCGGCGCTGGCCGTCGGGGGCTTCGGCGGTGCGGACGAGGACGCGGCGCGTGCGGGCCTCGCCCTCGTCGCGGACGCGGACGTACTCCACCTGCCCGGTGCGCAGCACCGCCGCCGCCGGGACGAGGATGGCCGATTCGGTGCCGAGCGGCAGGCGCATCCGGCCGAACATGCCGGGCATGAGCTCGTCGGATTCGCCGAGGCAGATCTTCACGAGGAAGGTGCGGCTGCGCGGGTCGACGGCGGGGACGATCTCCCGCACCTCGCCGGCAAACGTCCGGCCGAGGGCGGGCACGTCAAAGGGGACGGCGGCGCCGACGGCAATCTCGCGCACCAGCGACTCGCGCACCGGCGCCTCCAGGAGCAGGCGCTTCGGGTCGAAGATGCGCAGGAGCAGCGTCCCCGGGCTCGCGAGGTCGCCGGGGTCGACCATGCGCTCGGCGACCACGCCGTCGATGGGGCTGCGGATGACGGTGTAGGCGAGGATGGCCTCGGCCTGGCGGAGCTGCTGGGCGGCGGCGGCGACCTCGGCCTCGGCGCGGCGCTGGGCCCCGAGGGCCTGGTTGACGGCCGAGCGCGTCTGGCGGTAGCGGCTCTCGGCCTCGTCGAGCTGCTGCCTGGAGGCGACGCCGCTCTTCTGGAGCTCCCGCATGCGGCCGCGCTCGGTGGCGGCGAGGTCGTAGGCGGCCTGCGCTTCGTTCACGCGTTCGCGGGCGGCCTCCACGGCGGCCTGTGCGGCGGCGAGGCCGGCCTCGCCGCGCAGGGCGGCGGCGCGGAGGTCGGTGTCGTCGAGGCGGACGAGCAGGTCGTCCTTCGCCACCCGGTCGCCGCTGCGAACCGCCACCTCCACGATCCGGGCCAGCACGCGCGCGGCCAGCTCTACCTTGTCGCGGCTGCGGACGGTGCCGACGGCGGTGTAGACGCGCGGGACCGCGGACGCGGCGACCACGTGCGTGCCGAGCGCTTCGGACTCGTCCGGGGGCAGGGGGGCGAGGCCGGGGCGCACCTCGCCGCCGGAGAAGACCCCCACCTGGTAGAGCATGACCACAAGCAGCACCAGCGCGCCCCCGATGGTCCAGAGAAGGGTGCGCCCGCCGCCGGGGGGCTGCGTTGCGTTCGATGGTTCCGTCATGGCAGGTCTCCTGTCTGGTGCCGTGGTCGGCGGCCGGACGTCAGGCGTCCGGCGCCGCGGCCGAAACGTTGCGCGGACCCACCATCATGTAGACGGTGGGGATGACCAGGAGCGTGAAGAGCGTGCTCGCCACCAGGCCGAAGATGAGCGCCCACGCCAGGCCGCTGAAGATGGGGTCGAGCGTGATGGGCCACGCGCCGAGCATGGTGGTGAGCGCGGTCAGGACAATGGGCCGGAAGCGCACCGCGCCGCTGGCGAGGATGGCCTCGCGGATGTCCTTGCCCGCGCGGAGCTCGCCCTGGATGAACTCGATGAGGACGATGCTGTTGCGGACCACGATGCCGCCGAGCGCGATCATGCCGATCATCCCGGTGGCGGTGAAGAAGATGGGCGTCGGGTAGCCGCCCGCCTCGCCGCCGGCGACGACGTTGAGGAAGAAGAACCCCGGCGCGATGCCGATGACCGTGAGCGGAATCGCCAGCATGATCATCAGCGGCATCCGGAAGCTGCCGGTCTGCACCGTCAGGAGCAGGTAGATGCCGACCATCGCCACGCCGAAGGCGATGCCGAGGTCGCGGAAGACGCGCACCGTGATCTGCCACTCGCCCTCGCCGGCCCACTCGTCGCGGATGCCGGGGGGCAGGGGCTCGCGGGAGATGCGTTCGGCGACGTCCCAGACCAGCTCCGGCGGCGGCCGGCCGACCGCCTCGGCGGTGACGAAGACGACGCGCTCCAGGTCCTTGCGGTAGATGGGCTGCTCCTCGGGCTCGGTCCGGAAGCGGCCGAGTTCGGCGAGCTGCACCGTCGTCCCGTCGTCGCCGGCGAGCCAGAGCTGCCCTAGGCGGTCGGGCGAGGCGCGGTCCTTGCCCGGCTGGCGGACGCGGATGCGCAGCGGGTCGCGCCCGTGCGGAACGGTGGCCCACCCGGCGACGCGCCCTGCGCGGGCGGTGCCCAGCGGCCCGGCCACGGG
>CAZKKD010000435.1:0-3615 GCA_964553265.1 uncultured Planctomycetales bacterium
GCCGCCGTCGCCAGAGAAGGGGAGCACAGACACAGGCAAGTGCCGTCGGGCATTTACCGCGTGACCATCGAGAACACGTTCTTCGGGTTCCGGGGATGCCACCGTTTCCTCGAATGGGAGATGCGCATCCGGGGGCCGCTGGGCGTCTCGGGGGTGATCTTCAAGCGCAGCCGCATCGTCGTTCCCAAGGACGTCGCGGCCCTGCGCCGCGAGTTCGCCGTGCTCGGCGTGCCCCTTGAGACCGAGAGCGGCTTCGAGCGGGCCAGGAAGACCCTGCTCGGCGCCAGCGCCTTCGTCGCGGTGCTCCCGGACGACACCGGCTGGCAGGACCGCGTGCACATCCTGCAGCGGGCCACCACGCACGACGTCGCGGTCCCGGGCGACTGCGGTCTGACTGAGTGGGAGCGGGTTTCTCGGACCGCGGCGGACCGTGAGTTCTGCAAGCTGAGGGAGTCGGCGCCCTTCCGGAGGGCGCCCGACCCGGAGGAGTGACGCCCAACCCAGATGCGCGGGCGGCCCAAGAGCTGACCGCGAAGCGGCCGCCGAAACGCACGCAAGGCGCGCTGCCCTCCCCCTTCCCCGCCCGGGGAAGGGGGAGCCCTTCCATGTGTCTCGGTGCGGCCCGTCGCGACCGCGCCCCCCGGCCGCATACCACGGGGTGGCCACGGGCCGGCCGGTTCGTGGCCAGTCAACCCCCGTGGCGGAAAGGAGGAAGGCTTGCGAGTTTTCGATTCGCTGGAGGCGGTGGACGCGGCGCAGGGCCTGCCGGAGAACGTGCGGCGCGTGGCGCGGCGCATCCTGTCCAACCTGGTCGACGCGCTGGCCGAGCACGGCGAGGCGTACGACCCAGCTGTCTATGGCGCCACGGTCGTGGTCGAGCGGGGCGACACGGACGCCGACGCGGTGCGCGTGCTGGGCTACCCCCTGACGGCAGCGGTGCTGGAGGGCGCCACGCTGGAGGACGGCTGCTTCGTCACGTGCACGCTGCACGACAACGAGTTCGGGTACAGCATCGTCGTGCCCGACGCCGACTGGCTCGACCCGGCGCTGCGCGAGAAGCTCCTCGCAGAGCTGGCGCCGGAGGGGGCGTGAACGTGGCAGACAAGGAAAGTAAGAAGGCCCCAGTGCCCCCGCTGCCGTGGTGGGCGACGCTCCTGCTCTGGCTGGTCTTCGGCCGGGGCGGCGGCGACGGGAAGTGACATCAGCAAGAACGGCCAACAGGCCAATGGGCCGGGCCCGCGACGGTATGCGGTCCCGGCCCGTCGCGTTTCAGACGGACTACAAACAAAGAGGAGAGAGAACATGCCGAGGAAGGCAAAGACGAAGAGTGCAGAAGAGAGCAAGGGCGCGAAGCCCGCGATCCCCGGCCCGCCCATGGTGACGGTCGTCCGGACGGGCACGGCCGAGAAGCTGTCGCCCCGCGGCGAGGGCGCGCTGACGTACCAGGTCGGCCGTCGCGGCGACAAGGCGTACCTGCGCATCAGCGGGAACGAGTCGAGCGGCCGCTTCAGCAGGGAGTGGGTCGAGGTGTCCGCGATTCGCAAGGCGCTGGCGGGCCTGCCCGAGGGCGCCGAGGAGTTCAAGGGCGCCGTCGCCCTGCGCCCCGCGTGGAAGGGCCAGAGCTCGTGCAACGGCGGCTTCGGGGCGGCCATCCTGAAATCGGAGGGGGTGTTCGCCGCGAGCGACGACCCGAAGCGGAAGGGCATGCTTCGCCTCGCCAGCCCTGGCGCGCTCGACGAATGGGAGAAGGAGGTACTGGCGATGGACGCGCCCGAGGGCGCCGAGCAGGTGCCGCTCAACCCGCCGAAGCCCAAACCGCCCTTCGCGAAGAAGAAGGAAGCCGAGGGCGAGGCTGGCCAGGACGAAGGCAATGAAGCTGGTGCCGAGCCGAATGAGCAGGAAGACGCCAGCGACGGGGACGGGAACGACGAGGCGGGGGCCGAGCCGTGAGCGCCCGCGCATCCACCGGGGCGCAGACGCTGGAGGTCGACGCCCGTGACGCCGTGAAAGTGTCACGGTGGCTCCGGCACTGCGGCGGCGTGGCCGTGTGGGAATCCCAGGACCTCGGCGATCCCGGGCGCACATGGCTCACGCCGGCCAAGCGGACGGACGGGTCGCCGTCACCCAGGCCGCACTGGTCGGCGGGTGATACGCCCAAGCGCGTGGTCACCGACCCGGCCGTGGTGGAGGTGGTCGAGCGGCGCGAGGCGAGGCGGATCCGGGTCAGCGTCAAGTGCGGCTACGGCCTGCGGTTCGACCTGACCGACGCATTGTCGCGACGGCTACGGAAGGCATTGGCCGAGGCCGGCGAGGGCGCCACCTACGCCTTCGAGTGCGACGAGGCCATCGTCTACGCCGTGGCGCGCCGGCTGCCCTTGCCGCAGTGGATGGAGGAGGACGGCCATGCCGAAGGAGAAGCCTGACCCGCCCTACTTCGCCTGCCTGTGCACCGAGGCGGAGCTCAGGGCGCACCTGCTGGCGTGCGCGGACACCGCCTTCCACACCATCCTGGACCGCGAGCGCGGCATCGTGCGTGTGCACGACCGCGACACCATCCTGCTCGACGCCGTGAAAACCGGGGGCGGGTGGATGGTTCGGCTGCACCGCCGCTACTACCGCCACCCGTTCCACGGGTCCGACGGTGTGGCGCCGCCCGGCGCCCGCTGACGGGCACCCTATATATATAGCGTCGACCGAGAAGGCCGGGCCCCACCAACCGGGGCCCGGCCTTCGCCGTTTCTGTCATCTGCAAACCAACCAAGGAGACTGCCATGAATAAGGCCGTTTCGTTCAGCCTGGGGCGCGTGGTCGCCACCCCCGGCGCGCTCGCCGCGCTGGAGCGTGTGGGCCAGGCACCCATCGCGTACATCGCCCGCCACGCGCGGGGCGACTGGGGCGAGCTGTGCGAGGAGGACAAGGAGGCCAACGCTGAAGCCCTCAAGCACGGCTCGCGCCTGCTCTCCGCCTACACGCTCCCCGACCAGACCAGGCTGTGGGTCATCACCGACGCGGTCATCGACCCCGACACCGGCGAGCGGCAGGCCACCACGCTGCTCCTGCCGGAGGAGTACTAAACATGCCGCGCTAAACCAAAGGAGGCTCCTTTCGATGGAGAAACAAGCCGAGGAAGCCCGCGCGCTCATGCTGTCCATCGCCCGCGCGGCCATCGCTTCGCGGGCCGCGCTCGACGGCTACACACCCGGCGCCTACGACCTCGACGGCGACCCCGAGGGGTACGTCGTGTCCCTGCTCAACGCGCTCCACCGCTGGTGCCACGAGAACGGCATGGACTGGGAGGTCGAGCTCGACCGCGCCGGGCAGCTCTTCCGCGAGGACTCCGAGGGCGCGCGCCATTGCTGACTACTTGGCTCCCCATCGGCCACAGCCGGCCGGTGGGGAGCCCTCCCCGCTTTTCACCCCCAGCCATCAACCAAGGAGGAACCATGTTCATCCAGACCACCTGCAACAAGTGCGGTGAATCCTTCCACATCGACCTCGGCGGCATGTCGCGCGATGAGGCCGAAGCCGCGTTCCGCAAACTCGACGGCACCTTCCGCCAGTGCCCGGGCGGGCACGTGGAGTTCGGCGGGTTCCGCGCCCTATGGAACCTCGACG
>CAZKKD010000436.1:0-3603 GCA_964553265.1 uncultured Planctomycetales bacterium
GGCGGCCTCGCGCGCCTGGCGGGGCAGTTGCCCGGACCGATGGCGGAGATGGCGGTGGCGCTGGCCGGGCCGTTCGTCAGTCTCCTGCTCGGCGCGGTCTTCTTTCTGCCTGTTCACCTCTTCGGGGACGCTCTGGGCGGCACCTTCCTCGGCGTGATCCTCTACCACTTCTTCCTCATCAACATGGTGCTCGCCATCTTCAACCTGCTGCCCATTTTTCCGATGGACGGCGGGCGGGTGCTGACCGCGGGGCTGGTGATGAAGTTCGGCGTGAATCGCGCCCTCGTGCTGACCGGCAAGGTGGCGCGTTTCGGGCTGGTCGGCCTCGGCCTGGTCGGCGTGGCGTTCCTCGTCTCCGGCAATGCGGTGCAGGGCATCGTGCTCCTGGTCCTGGCGGTCTACCTCTACACGCAGGGGCAGCAGGAGATTCTCGCCCGGCAGTACGTCGCCGGCTACACCGGCGGGGGCGGCGGCGCCTATGAGCCGTGGCGGGAGGCAGCCTGGGAGAGCACGACTTCCGAGTCCGGGATCCCCGAGCCCGGGTGGTTGCGGAAGTCGGTCAACGCCTGGAAGGCGAAACGGGTCGCCCGGCAATCCGAGGAGCGGGCGGAAGCCCGAAAAGCGGTGGACGAGATTCTACGCAAAGTGAACGAGCAGGGCATCGGATCGCTGACGCCGAAGGAGCGCGACCTGCTGAACCGCGCCAGCCGGGATTTCCGGGACGGAGGCGGGTGATCGGCTCTCTGTCCGGCGGGGGGCTGGCTGGGGCAGGGGGATCAGCCCTTCTTCGACTTTTTCGTGGGGGCGCGCTTCTTCTTCTTCGCGGATTTCGCCGTTGTGGGCGCCTTGCCCTTTTCCTTGGGTGGCGTTGGGGTATCGCCGGACGAGACGGGGCGGGTCCGTCGGCTGCTCGCTGAGGAAGAGGTGGATTCCGGCAGCTCGACCGGAGCGCGCGTGGGCACCCCCTCGTTCTCCCGGTAGCGCTTGCAGAGGAGCTTCACCTCGTCCACATCGAATTCCCGAAGGTGGACGAGGATGCGCCGCATCAGCATGCCGTTCTGGGACTGTCGGCGGCTTCGCTTGGCCATGGGCTGAATCCCGCTTTGCTGTGGACGCGTCCGCAAAAGTCATTGGTTTCGCAACCGCCACGCAGTATAATAGGTTACAATTCGAGGTCCGCCGCAGTCAAGGGAAAATGGACCATCTGTGAGCCCGGCTGAGACGCTGTCCATCGACGGCTATGAAATTCTCGAGACGGTCGGCGCCGGCCGGATGGGCACGGTCTATCGGGCCCGGCAGGTGGCGCTTGACCGCGAGGTCGCCGTCAAGGTCCTGCACCCTTCGCTCGCCGAGCGCGACGATTTTGCCGAGACCTTCCGACGCGAAGGCCGGGCGGTCGCGCAGCTCAGTCACCCCAACATCGTGGCCGGCATCGATATGGGCGAAGCGGGGGACCGCTGGTACCTCGTCATGGAATTCCTGCATGGGGGGACCCTGGGGGATCGCCTGGACGACGAGGGGCCGCTGGACGAAGAGCCGGCCGTCCGGCACCTGGCGGCGATGGCGGCAGCGCTTGCGCACGCGAACGACCTCGGCCTGATCCACTGCGACATCAAACCTGAAAACATCATGCTCAATGCCCGGGGCGAAGCGGTGCTGACGGACCTCGGGATCGCGCAGATGGCGGGGGAGGCCGGGGGGGGCGAGCGCGTGGTGCGCGGGACGCCGCACTACATCAGCCCCGATCAGATCCGGGGCCTTGCGCCGCTGGACAGCCGGACCGATATTTACAGCCTCGGGGCGACGTTCTATCACCTGCTCGCGGGCGAAGCGCCGTTCGAAGGTGAAAACTCCAAAGAAATCGCGCTCTTGCGGCTTCGACGGCCGGTGCCGGATCTCCGAGCGGCCGCTCCGGTCAGTGCCGGGCTGGCGCAGTTGATCGGCGAAATGATGGCGGTCGAACGAGAGGACCGGCCCGCCGATCCCCATGCGCTCCTGGTGCGGATGGAAGAACTCGGCGTCGGGTCGCGGGAAACCCGTCGCCTCCGCCGGAGAAGCGAAAGCGTTCGCAAGGGGAGTCCCGGGCCGCGTTCCGGCTCCGGGGCCGCTCCGGACACGGACAAACAGGAAGCGCCGCAACCGCGCGGTCCGAAGCGCAAGTCCTCGGTCCGGAAGCGCGGATCCTCCAACGCCGCCAAGGCGTCGGAAGCGAAGCCGCCACGCAGCAGGAAGCCCGCTGGCGACGACAAAGCGGCTGCTTCGACGCGCAAGCGGTCCCGTCCGTCGACGGCGAAACGCAACAAAGCATCGGAGCGGCAGAACGGCCGGAAGCGGCGGGCGGCTGGTGATACCGCCTGCACGGACGAAGCGGCGGAGGCCGGCAGCGTCGGACGATCAAGGACGGGACTCATCGTTGCCCTCTGCCTGCTGGTGGGCATGGGGGTGGCCGGCGCCGTGGTGTGGTGGCTGGCCTCGTAACAGCAGCATCCGGGGGCACGGAAAGCGATCACGCGCCGGTGCTCAAGGCGCAAGGGAGGCCCTCAACGGCGGGGAAGCGTTGCCGCCATCCCCACGACGAATGGACAACCATAAGGAGGCCACGATGCAGGACGAGACCGATAGGCCGGATCAGCCGCAATCTGCTTCGGAACCGGTTGCACAATCCCGGCCCGACAGTACGTCGAGCGAATCCGCTTCACCGGCTGGAGAATCTCCACCGCCGCCGCCGCCCCCTCCGCCGCCTGGGCCACAAAGCGGGACCGGCGCGTCCGCATCGACCGACGGGGCATCGTCGCAGCGCCGCCGAGGAGGGGTGCTCCATACGTGCGGGATGCTCTCGGCGGGCTGCCTGATGGCCATCGGCCTCGGCGCCATCACGCTTGTCGTTGCCTTTGTGCTGCTTATGTTCGCGGCGTCGAATGTCGCCGAAGGGATGAACCTGAATCTGCAGCAGGCGATGCAGCAGCAGAACAAGCTGAAACGCGTCGTCATCCGTCAGGGCAGCGGCATGCAGATCGCCGTCGTCAGCATGGTGGGCCCGATCATGGGAAGTGAAACCCACGGGGCCGACCTGACGCCGGCGCAGCAGGTCATCGAAGAGCTCCAGACGGCGCGGCGCGACCGGAAGGTCGCGGCGATCATCCTGGAGATGGAGAGCCCCGGCGGCGGCCTGACCGGGAGCGACCTCCTCCACCGCGAGGTGCTGCGGCTCCAGGAAGCGGACAAGCCCGTGGTCGCCTGCGTCGGGAGCGTGGCGGCGAGCGGCGGCTACTGGGCCATTGCGCCGGCCAACCGGATCGTCGCCAACCCGACGGCGATCATCGGCTCGTTCGGGGTCATCATGTACCGCTTCCAGGTGCAGGAATTGCTGAAGCGTATCGGTGTCGAAGCGGAGCCCATCAAGAGCACGGAGTTGAAAGATCTGGGGTCCCCGTTCCGGGACATGACCGAGAAGGAGCGTGCTGTCTTTCAGAACATGCTGGACTTCTGGCACGAGCGCTTCGTGCAGGTCATTGCCGATGGCCGGGATCTTGACGTCGAGGCGGTTCGTGGCACGGCGACCACCGAGATCTACACGGCCGAAGACGCACTTCACCTCAAGCT
>CAZKKD010000437.1:0-3601 GCA_964553265.1 uncultured Planctomycetales bacterium
GGGCGGCGGGGATGGGGCTGGCCGCGTCCGGCAGTCCGGGGACCGGCCGTGGCGTCGGCGGCCCCGCCTGGACCGCACTCTCGTCGGCGGCCGGCGCCGGCGCCGCGCCGGAGGCGGGCATGGTCCCGGCCGCCTGCTCGAAGGGCGGCGCCGGCGCCTGTTCCGGCGGGGCCGACGCTTCCTCCGGCGGAGCGGACGCAGCCGGCGCTCCCGCGGGCGGAGGGGTGTCCTTCGCTTCCGGCGCGGCTGCGTCGGCGTCCGGCGCAGGCGCTTCCGCCCCGTCGTCAATCTCGTACCAGGCGACGTGGGGGATTTCGAACCACTCGATCGACTCGTCCGCGGGGCCGCCCTCGTCGCGGAACATGTGGCGCCAGCGCTTCTTGAAGGTCAGGCCGTTCTTGATGGTGAGATACTTGTAGTTGATCGACCCGGTGCCGTCGGTGGTGACGTTCTCGTAGTGCGCCAGCACCACCTCCGGGTCGTAGAGGACGCGCCAGCCCGCCTCGCGCATGCGGTAGCAGTAGTCGATGTCCTCGAACTGCACCGGGTGGTACGCCATGTCGAGGTAGCCGATGTCGTCGATGACGGCGCGCCGCATGATCCAGCAGGCGCTGATGAGGCACTGCACCTCGCGCTCGATGTTGTACTCCAGCGCACCGGCGTCCCGGCCCCGGCCGCGGAAGTCCACGCGCCCGGTCGGCGTCACCACGCACCCGGCGCACTGGATGGTGTTCTCCGGCTTGGGGAAGACCAGCTTCGGCCCCACCGCGCCGATGGTTTCGTCCCGCGCGATGCGCTCGACCAGCCTGCGCAGCCACTGCGGATCGCGGGCCACCACGTCGTTGTCGAGAAAGACCACGAACTCGCCCGAAACGCGCTCCAGGGCGGCGTTGCGCCCCTGGATGGCGCCGACATTCTGGGGAAAGTCGATCCGCTCGACCCGCCAGCCCTTCTCCTGCTCCGCCTCGATGGCGACGCGGTCGAAGAGCTCGCCCGTCTGGTCGACCGAACCGTTGTTGACCAGCCAGAGCTCCACCGACGGGTAATCGGAGGCCAGCACCCCCTCCAGGCAGCGGGAGGTGAAGCGCGCCTTGTTGTGCGCGAGCACGAGAATGGAAACGAGCGGGGCATCGTTCATGCGGATTCGGCTCCCCGGATGGCGGCGGCGCGACCGATAGCGCACCCGGCCCACGGTCACGGAATGCGACGGGGCCGCAGAAGCAACTTCCCGGTCCCGCCTTCGGCAGAGTGTACCGGAACGCGCCGGGGCGTGCAATACGTTGTTGCGCATTCCCGCCGCGCGCAAGCAAACGATTCCGAAAACACGGGTTGATCCGGCATCGGGATTCACTATACTTCAACGCTATATCGATCCCCCTTCGGGGGTATTGTATTCTGTGCGCCCTGGATTCCGTTTTCGCATTCACCGGGAGACCCCCCCACGTGACCGTACCCCGCAGACGCCGCACCCGGCGCGGACCGAAACAGGCGGTAATCATTGACGAGATCCGCGGCTGGATCATCGGCGGCGCCCTGCGCGCCGGCGACCGCCTGCCGCCGTACGTGGATCTGCAGGACCGCTTCGGCGTCACGCCGGTCACCATGAAGCGTGCCATTGCGCGCCTGAAGGAGGACGGCTACGTGGTGACGCGGGGGGCGCGGGGCAGCTTTGTGGCCGACCACCCGCCGCACCTCTGCACCATCGGGCTCGTCTTCGTGGCGCGGCCGGGGGAGGCGGGCTGGTCGACCGCGTACGAGGCCCTCACGCTCGCGGCCCGGGAGGCCGAAGACGTGCCGGCGCTCCGGTTTGTCGTCTACCACGACGCGGCGCCGGACGACACGACCGGAGACTACCGCCGGCTGGAAGCCGACGTGGAGGCCCACCGCGTCGGGGGGCTTGTCTTTGCCGAAAATCCGTTCATGTTCCAGTCTTCGCCCGTTCTCCACGAACCGGGCACGCCCCGGGTGGGCATCATGTCGCAGCCCCGCCCCGAACTGCCGGCGGTCTACTACGACCAGAACGACTTCTGGGACCACGCCATCGGTGCGCTGGCCGCCGAGGGACGCAAGCGCCTGGCCGCCCTGGTGCTGCCCATGGTGTCGCACGAATGGACCGACAAGCTCTGCGCCAAGGCGCGCGCCGCCGGGATGGAGGCCGACCCGCGCTGGGTGCAGTCCGTCGCCCCCACCCACCCCGACTGGGCGGCCAACGCGGTGCGCATGCTCTTTCACGAGGGGCAGGACAGCCGGCCCGACGCACTGGTGATCGGAGACGACCACCTCGTCACCGCCGCGACCAACGCACTGGCGGCGATGGGCCTGAACGCGCCCGACCAGGTGGGCGTGGCCGCGCACTTCAACCTCGGGTGCAAGCCGGCGACCCCGTTCCCGGTCCGCTTTTTCGCCTTCGATGTCCGCGCCCTTCTGCAGGCCTGCCTCGCACGCATGGAGGAACAACGCCGCGGCCAGCCGAGTCCGCCGATCACCCATGTCGCGGTGCGGGAAGCACAGGCCCTGGAAGGGAGCGCCGCGACCGCACCCTGAGCCGAAACCGGACGCGTCCCGCTTTTTTCCTCCACAAACCGCACACCGTCCCGCACAATCGCGGATGGCAGAACCGGAGATCACGCACACGCTGAACGGAGGACTCCCCGATGGCGAAGCGACGCTTCCGCGCCGAGGCGTGGACGGTGACCGATCGCAGCGGCAACCCCGACCAGAACGCCTTTCACGAAACCATCTTCTTCCTCGGCAACGGGCGCCTCGGCCTGCGCGGTACGCCCGAGGAGGGCGCCGGCGATGCGCCCAGCCAGCCGGTCAACTACGTGGCGCCGATCTGGGACCTGGTCCAGGCCGGCTGCGACCCGCGGGTGGGGCATGTGACGCACTGCTCGGTGAGCGTGGCGGCGGCGAACTGGTACGGCCTCGTTCTTCACCTCGGCGGCGTGCGCTTCGACCCGCAGCGCGGGACCGTGTCCGACTACGCCCGGACGCTCGACCTGCGGACGGGGCTCCTGATCCGGCGCCTCACCTGGACGGACGACCGCGGGCGGCGGACAGCACTGCGCTTTGAGCGCTTCGTCAGCATGGCCGACCGCCGCCTCGCGGCGCTGCGGGTCAGCATCCAGCCGCTCAACTGGAGCGGGCGGGCGCGCCTCGTGGCCGACATCGACGGCGCGGCCGCCGACCGCCAGCGCGTGACCGCGCGCGGCGCCATCGCGCCCGACGGGGCGTACCTGGCCACGCGCACCCGCGAGACCGAGTTCGAAACCGTCACCGCCATCCGCACCCTCGCCATGCACGACGACGAAACGGTCCGCCTCCGCCCCAAGCTGACGCGCACCGCCAACCGGGTCGCGCGCGAACTGCGTTTCGACCTCCAGGCCAAGGAGACGGTGCGGGTCGAGAAGCTCGTCGCCGTCTGCACCTCCCGCGATCCGGAACCCGAGGCCCCCAAGGCACGCGCCGTCGCCGCGGCCGCGCAGGCCCGGGCACAGGGCTTCGACGCGCTCTACGCCGACCACGTCGCCGCCTAGGAGGCGATCTGGGCGGCCGGGGATGTGGAGATCGACGTCGACACCGCCGCGCAGCAGGGCATCGG
>CAZKKD010000438.1:0-3592 GCA_964553265.1 uncultured Planctomycetales bacterium
GTTGACGGCGATGACATAGCGCGCCGGCCCACAGTGCTTTTCGCGGGGCTCCTGCCATGCGGCCTCGTCGTCACGGGTATCCCGCACCAGAGGCGGCAGGGACCAGTCAATGGTGACCGGGACCAGGCGCACGCCAAGCTGTCCCCACCACAAGTTGTCGGCGTCTGGTTCGGTCCACAAGGGGCGGGCCCGGCGCATATCACTGTGAAAATCCGGATGCCGGGGCAGGGCTTGCAGGTAGTTTTCGGCGGTGCTGGCGGCGAGCACCGGGTCCGGCAGTTCGTCGGCGGGCAGGCGGGTGGGCAAGCCGAGGTCCTGGCAGGAGAGGACGTAAAGGCCATAGAAGACATGGCGCATGCGGTAGAGTTCGTCACCGAGGGTGAAGGGCCCTTCGGCGGGGCCACGGGGGTCGCGAAGATTGCGTAAGCCGCCGGCCATCAAGTGGGTCTCGAGGCGCCGGATGGCAAAGTCGTAACTGCGGGCCATGCGCAGATAGAAAAGGGGAGCGGGTTCGAGGCGCAGAACGGGGCGGATGGGCTCCTGTTCCTCGTCTTCGGGGTACAGTTCCCGGCGCCGGTAGACGCCGCGGCGCAGGCTCACCTTGGCCTCGAAGCTGGTGACCAGGCGCTGTTTGTATTTGGCTTCGAGCACCACCTTGCGCGGGGGCAGGGCGTAGCTGGGCAGGACCGCCGAGGCCAGGGCGTAGGCGCGGTATTGCAGCCAGCCGTCGCCGCCGGTCGGTTCGACTGGTTTGTCGCTTTCGCCCAGCTTCTTGAAGATCATCAGCATGAGGTTGTGGCCGTCGGCCAGCGGCGCCTTGTCGAAGAGGTCATGCACCAGCTCGGCGGGGACATTGCTGGTTGGCGGCAGGAAGGCGACCGCGGCTTCTGGCGCCACGTGGGCCTGGTCGGGGCGGTGGCGGGCGCGGCGGGCGGCCTGGCGCCCGCGCCCAACATCAGCGAGGTGTACGATATCCTCTTCGGCACGCCGCTCTACCCGCCGCACCTCTTCGGCGTCGAAAACAGGCCGGTCCACATCGACATGACAAAGGTCGTGATCCGGACGCTTGCGGCGGTGCTCCTCTCGGTGGCCGCCACCTTCCCGACCGCGCTCTGGGCCGGATTCCGCCAGCCGCTGGAGGCGCTGCGCCATGAGTAACGCCCCCGCCGCCGGGACGCCCATCCTCGCCACCGACGGCCTCGCAAAGTCGTTCCGCGACGGCGAGCGCGAACTCCACATCCTCCAGGGGGTGGACCTGCAGGTGGCCCCGGGCGAGACCGTCGCCATCCTCGGCCGCAGCGGCAGCGGGAAGAGTACGCTTCTGCACATCCTGGGCCTCCTCGACGGTCCGACGGCGGGGACGGTGCGGTTCGACGGGGCGGACACCGGGGAGCTCTCCGACCGGAAGCGGCGCCGCATCCGCGCCGAGCGCGTCGGGTTCGTCTTCCAGCACTTCCACCTCCTGCCGGAGCTCACCGCACGCGACAACGTCCTCCTGGCCGCCCGGGTGGCCGGACATGGCCGCGAGGGACGGGACCGGGCGGACGCGCTCCTGCAGGCCGTCGGCCTGGCCGAGCGCACCCGGCACCGCCCGCGGAAGCTCTCCGGCGGCGAGGCGCAGCGGGTGGCCATCGCGCGGGCGCTGGTCAACCGCCCCGACGTCCTCCTCTGCGATGAGCCGACCGGCAACCTGGACCGCGAGACCGCGGCCGGCGTCCTCGACCTTCTCTTCGACGTGGCGCAGGAGCACGCGCGCGCGATGGTGGTGGTCACCCACGACGAGGAGATTGCCCGTCGCGCCGATCGCCGCCTGCGCCTCCAGGCCGGTCAACTGGCTGCCGAATAGACCCCAATTTTTCCTGTACTCCCGGCCTCCCGTACCGTATGGTATGGGCAATCCGCGCGTCGTCCGACCGGCCCGTCCGGGGCGCGGGAAGATACGACAGGAAAAGAGGATACGATGCCGCCGCGCACGGGGATCCCCCCGGCGCAACGGCAGCAGCATCCCGGGAGAGTGACCCATGGAGCGCAAGGTCTACATCGACGGGACCCTGGTGCCGCAGTCCGAGGCCAAGGTCAGCGTCTTTGATCACTGCTTCCTGTACGGTGACGGCGTCTTCGAGGGCATGCGCGTCTACAAGGGCCGCGTCTTCAAGCTCCCGGAGCACATCCGCCGCCTCTACGACAGCGCCAAGGCCATCATGCTGGAGATCCCGGTCGCCCCCGACGAGATGACCCGGATCACCGAGTCGACCGTCCGCGAAAACGGCATCGAGGACGGCTATGTGCGCCTGGTCGTGAGCCGCGGCGCCGGCGACCTGGGCCTCGACCCGCGCAAGTGCCCGAAGCCCTCGATCATCTGCATCGCCGACGAGATCACGCTCTACCCCGAGGAGTTCTACGAAAACGGCCTGGAGGTGATCACCGTCGCGGTGCCCGCCACCAACACCGAGGCGCTCAACCCGGCGATCAAGAGCTGCAACTACCTCAACAACATCCTCGCGAAGATCGAGGGGATCCGCAGCGGCGTGATGGAAGCCATCATGCTCAACAGCCACGGCTACGTGGCCGAATGCACCGGCGACAACATCTTCATCGTGCGCGACGGGGTGCTGAAGACTCCGCATCCGTCGGCCGGGATCCTCAAGGGCATCACCCGCGACACGGTCC
The DNA here is from genome assembly GCA_964553265.1 of uncultured Planctomycetales bacterium. Lineage (GTDB taxonomy): Bacteria > Planctomycetota > SZUA-567 > SZUA-567 > JAFGNG01 > CAZKKD01. The sequence goes on from CAZKKD010000438.1 coordinate 2,671, forward strand.
TGGAGCTCGCCGCCGCGGACGGCACCGCGACGGAAGAGCCGACGCTCACCCGCTACGACCTCTACACGGCCGACGAGTGCTTTCTCACCGGATCGGCGGCCGAGATCGTGGCGGTGGTGAAGATCGACGGCCGGGTGATTGGCGACGGCGCCCCGGGTCCGATGACGCGACGCCTGCGCGAGGCGTTTCTCCGCCTCGCCAACGATGGCGCCTGAGAGAGAGGAACGCCGCACCATGCCTTTTCTTCGCCTGAAGAACGGCCCCAACCGGGGCGAGCGCTTTGAAATCGGGGACAATCCTCTCTCCCTCGGCCGCGATCCGAGTTGCGGCATCCAGATCCTGGACAAGGGCGCGAGCCGGCAGCACGCGGAAGTGTTCCGCATCGGCGAGATGTGCTTCATCCGCGACCTGCAGAGCCGCAACGGCACCTTCGTCAACGAGCAGCAGATGGACGAAGAACTGCTGCGCGAAGGCGACCGCATCCAGATCGGAGCCACCATCCTGGTCTTCGAAGGCCGCGCCGAAGAGGATGTGGGCATCGAGTTCTCCGCCGACAACGAGGAGCACTTCGGCCAGACCCTGACCCTGCGGCTGGAGGACCTCAGCTCCATCAATGTCTCCTCCGGCGAGGGCGACGGCGCCGAGGGCCAGCGGCTGCGGGCACTCTACCGCCTCAGCCGCCTGCTCAGCGAAGAACGCGACCAGGAGAGCCTGGTCCACAAGGCCCTCGAGTTCTGCACCGAACAGGTCGGCGCCGACAGCGGCTACCTCTTTGTGCCCGACCCGCAGAAGGGCAACATCGTCCCCCTCGGGTTCTTCACCAAGGGCAACAAGAAGGCCAGCAAGGTGTCGCGGACCATCATCCGCCGCAGCCTGCAGGAGAAGCGCGTCGTTGACGAGAGCGTCCAGTATCTGTTGTTTT
>CAZKKD010000439.1:0-3590 GCA_964553265.1 uncultured Planctomycetales bacterium
GGCCTTAATGGGCCGCACGAAGCGATCGTATGGACGACGGACCGGCGCACCGCGGCTGCGGGCGCGTCCCTCCGCAACCGGACACCCCATTCCTCGGCACAAGGGAGAGACGACATGGCAAAGACAGGCGGGATCGACTTCAAGGCACTGGCCAACGCCGAACGCGGCTTCGCCACCGGCGCGCGCGAGCTGGTGGGCCCGACGCCGACCATCGCGATCACCCCGGTCGCGGACGGCCGCACCGGCGCCTACGAGGACAACGTGAAGGGCACCTGGCGGATGGTCGAGAAGGTGGCGAAGCTCATCACCGAGAACGTCCGCCTCCCCGACGGGACCCCGGTGCGCGTGGTGACGGCGCCGGAGATCGTCTACGGCCCCCGCACCGGGGCGCTGGCGCAGGAGCACTACCTCCGCGAGGGGGTGAGCGCCAACATCTGGGTCAGCCGGAGCTGGGCCTACAGCGACGAACTCATGAGCGCGTGCGCCGGCATCGGCTCGAGCGAGTGGGTGCAGTGCGCCTACGGCCTCAACCAGACCGACCGCCCCGGCGCGGTGTGGCTGAAGGCCTTCACCGCCGCGATGGACGAGAAGCGCAAGCCCATCTTCTGCATCTACTCGCCGGACCTGGAGGACGAGACGAAGCCGCTCAGCCCCTACGTCTCCGAGCGGCTCCTGCGCTTCGCCCGCGGCGCCGCCGCGGTGGCGGAGATGCGCGGGAAGAACTACCTCTCGGTCGGCTCGGTCTCGATGGGGATCATCGGCTCGGACGTGCGCCGGAACCTGATGGCCGACACCCTCGGCATGGGCAGCGTCTCGATGGACATGACGATCGTGAAGGGGCGCTACGACAAGGGCTTCTACGATCACGAAGAGCTGGACCGCGCGGTGGACTGGTTCAAAAAGAAGGTGAAGATCGCCTGGCCGAAGGACAAGCGCCCGCTGCCGAAGGACGAGCTTTTGCGCCAGTGCTGCGCGATGACGCTCATCGTCCGCGACCTCATGATCGGCAACCCGCGCCTGGCGGACCCGAAGGTGGGCAAGCGGCAGGGCTTCACCGCCGACGTGGAGTACGCCCAGGGCGCGAACGCCATCGCCGCCGGCACGCAGGGGCAGCGCCAGTGGACCGACCTCTACCCGAACTTCGACCTGACCGAGTCGATCCTCTGCAGCAGCTTCGACTGGGACGGCTTCCGCACCCCGCGCATCGTCGCGACCGAGAACGACAGCAAGAACGCCATCGGCATGCTGGTGGCCCACCTCCTCACGGGCGGGACGCCGCAGCTCTTCGCCGACATCCGGACCAACTGGACCCCGGAGAGCATCAAGAAGGCGACCGGCCAGAGCGTGAAGAAGCAGGTCCCCAACGGCATCATCGACAAGCGCAACAGCGGCGCCGGGGCGCTGGACTTCGCCATCGACCTCCTCGGCCTCGCCGGCGGCAAGAAGACGACGGTGCAGGAGGCCTGGCGCGCCGTGCAGGAGAGCGGCAAGCTGCAGGAGAAGCTGATCAAGAAGGCGCTCGGCGGCACGAGCTACATGCCCGCGAACCTGCAGTACTTCCCCGGCGACGGGCTGAGCAGCCACTACCGCACCCCGGGCGGCGTGCCGATGACGGCCTACCGCTACAACGTGGTGGGGAACCTGCTGACCTGCTCGGTGGTGGAGGGCGAGACGGTGGAGCTGCCGAAGAAGGTGGCCGACCACATCAGCGGCGTCACCGACCCGACCTGGCCGGAGAGCTACTGGCAGCCGCGCGACATGTCGAGCTTCGAGTACATGTCCCGCATCGGGCCGAACCACGACGCGAACAGCTTCGGCTGCATCGGCGCCGACATGGTGACGCTGAACGCCATGCTCCGCATCCCGGTGGACATGCACAACGTGCCGAAGGAAGACATCTTCCGGCCCACGATGTGGGACCGCTTCGCCGGCGACGACTACCGCGCCTGCACCTACCTCGGCCCGCTCTACGGCTGAGGCGCGGCGCCCAAACGCATACGCTTTGCCCAACCGGGGACGGGGTCGAACCTGTCCCCGGTTGGCGTTTGTAGAAAGCGGCGCGGTTCCTTAGCGCCTTGACCAAATCCATTCCCGGGCTTACACTCGTCCTGGCGCCTTCGGGGAAGGAGATTGGGCAGTGTCTGAGGCCGCTTCGCAGGACGAAGAGCATCTTCGGCTGCTGGAAATCTTCCATTACGTGATGGGAGGGCTGGCCGGGCTCTTCGCGCTCTTTCCGATCATCCATCTCGTCGTCGGGTTCGGCATCATCGTTTCGGCCAATGCTTCGGAGGACGGCTCCGGACCGCCCGCCTTTTTCGGATGGTTCTTCGTGGGGATTGCGCTCCTCTTCATCTGCATCGGCCTGGCGATGGCCGGCGCGATCGTGACCACGGGGCGGTACCTGGCGCAACGGCGGCGCCACCTCTTCTGCCTGGTGGTGGCGGGCCTGGAATGCGCCGCATTCCCTTTCGGCACCGTGCTCGGGGTCTTCACCATCATCGTCCTGTCCCGCGACTCCGTGAAGCAGCTCTTCGCCGAAGCGGAAACGGCGGCCGCCCTGCCCTGAAGCAGCATGCGAAATGCAGTCCTTTTGCCAGCAGCCTGGAGGAGCCCACCCATGGCCCGTGAAGCACTCGGCATCATTGGTTCGCCGCGGAGCGCGAGCGTGAGTTCGCGGCTCCTGCAGGCGGGGCTGGACGCCCTCGCGGCGGCGGGCTGGACGGTGAGCACCTTCGACGCGCCGCATGCGGACATCGCCGCCTGCCCGGCCTGCGGCGCCTGCGCGAAGACGGGGCGGTGCGTCCGCCGCGACCCGATGGGCGCACTCTTGGAGAAGCTCCTCGCCGTCGATGCGGTGCTGGTCGCGAGCCCGATCTATTTCTACGGCCTGCCGGCGCAGCTCAAGACCATCATCGACCGTTCGCAGCCGATCTGGCAGCGGCGCTGGCGGCTGGGGGAGGATGTGCTGGCGGACCGGCAGGCGCGGCCGTGCCTGGCGTTCCTCGTCGCGGGTGGACCGGAGACGGAGAAGCTGTGGACCGGGGCGGAGCTGACCCTCGGGGTCTGGGCCAACACGCTGGGGCTGGAGCGACCCGCCGCCTTCCGCCGCGCCGAAACCGACGGCGCCGACGAAGCCACCCTCGTCCGCTGGGCCGACGAGGCCGCCGCCTTTACGCGCGACCGCCTGGCGAGCGACTGACCGGCGTTCGCCGCCCCGCCCGATCCACAGGCCACCTGGGGTGGCACGGATTGCTCGCAATCCGTGCGCCGAAGGCGATCAAGGTCTGCCGGAACCATCCCGAAAACCTGGGGCCCTGCGCCTCACCTTCCATTGCTTCGCAACACGGATTGACAAGCAATCCGTGCTACCCGCGAAAAACAACATAGGGTGGCACGGATTGCTCGCAATCCGTGCGCCGAAGGCGATCAAGGTCTGCCGGAACCATCCCGAAAACCTGGGGCCCTGCGCCTCACCTTCCATTGCTTCGCAACACGGATTGACAAGCAATCCGTGCTACCCGCGAAAAACAACATAGGGTGGCACGGATTGCTCGCAATCCGTGCGCCGAAGGCGATCAAGGTCTGCCGGA
>CAZKKD010000440.1:0-3583 GCA_964553265.1 uncultured Planctomycetales bacterium
CCGCCCCGCAGCTCGGCGGGCTCGACTTCGCGCGCGAGGTGCTGGAGGCCGACTGCGTCATCAACCTGCCGAAGTTCAAGCCCCACGTCCTGACGCGGCTCACCCTGGCGGTGAAGAACTGCTTCGGCTGCATCGTGGGCCCGCGCAAGTTCCAGTGGCACTACCGCGCCGGGCACGACCACGCCCTCTTCGCCAAGATGCTGGTCGACGTCTGCCGGCGGGCCGCCCCGGCGCTCCACCTGGTCGACGGCGTCGTCGGGATGGAGGGCCAGGGCCCGACCAGCGGGTCCCCCCGGCCGCTGGGCTGGATCTTCGCGGGCACCGACCCCTTCGCCGTCGACGCGGTGGGCGCGCGCCTGGCCGGCCTCGCCCCGGCCGCCCTGCCCACCCTCGCCGCGGCCGGCGCGGAGGCGGACCCCGCCCCCGCGTGGACCGACCCCGAGGTGCTGGGCGAGCCGGTGGCCGCCTGTGCGGTCGCCGACCTCCGCCGCCCGCGCGAGGGGCGCTCGCTCCGCGACGTCATGCCGGGCTTCCTGGCCACGCTCCTCCGGCGCTTCGCCACCGCCTGGCCCGAGCCGCTGCCCGAACGCTGCACCGGCTGCGCCGCCTGCGCCCGGCTCTGCCCGGCGGGCGCCATCACGATGGAGGCGGGCCGCCCCGTCATCGACACGCACCGCTGCATCCGCTGCTACTGCTGCCACGAGCTCTGCCCCGAGCACGCGCTCACCCTCCGCCAGCCCCTCCTCGCCCGCTGGCTCGCCCGACGCTAGCAGCGGGTAGCCACGAGTGCTCCGCTATCGTGGTGCGCAGCACAAGCGGCATTGACCCGGCAGACGCAACACCGTAGCATCCCCGAGGGACAACGAAATCGCATCCGTTGTGCCGGGCGCGACCAGACGCCCCCCCTTCCCGGAGGCTCCGCTCACCATGCCGTACGAACACCGGGCGCGCCCGCGCCTTGCCCCTGCCGCGGTGCGCCTCCTCGCGATGGCGGCGTTTCTCGTTGGCGCGGTGCTGGTGGCGCGGCGGGCGGAGACGCTGCAGCTCCGCTTCGGCGGGTGGTTCGTCACCGGCATCCTCATCGGCGGCATGGTCTACCGCGTGCGGGAGCTGTTGCGCCTGCGCCGGGCCGGCTGCCGCATCGACGCCGACGCGGTGGCCTGGCGGACCGCGTGGGACGAGGGGCGCGTCGCCTGGAACGACGTGGTCCGCTGCATGCTGGTCCAGGGCCGGGGCCTCTCCCTGCGGCTCAAGCAGGACAACGGCCAGACCGACGCCATCCCGCCGCTCGCACTCCCGGACGATCCCGAGCCCATCCTCGCCGTCCTCCGCGCCGAGGTTCTCCCCGTCCGCCCCTGGATCCGCCTCTCCCTCGACGAGCGCGACATCACCCCCCCCGCCGATGCCTCCGGCGGCGCCACCACGCCCTGAACCCCCGAACCAGGCAACAGCGCTTTCCTGGAAAAGAACATCACTATCAGAACTCAATCACATAAACGATCGTGCCGCGGGTGGCATGGATTGCTCGCAATCCATGCGCCGAAGGCGGTCAAGGTCTGTCCGGGGCCGTCACTCCTCCCACTGACCCTCTCTCACCTTCCATTGCTCCGCAACACGGATTGCGAGCAATCCGTGCTACCCTCTCTTCTCTGCGTTCATCTGCGTTCTGCGCTGTCTTCTGTTTTCGTGCCCGTGCGGGCGTGCCCCGCCGGCGCGGATCTTTTTCGGGCGAGGCGGATTTTTCCCCACGGAGACGGGGTTTCGGTGTACTATATCCGGTTGAACACCGTTTACAGCCGACCGGAAGATCTGCACATGCCGGCCCTGCCCGCACGGGGGCTCGGCGGTGTCGTGTTTCCAGCCGTCCCGCGGGGACGGCGGCACGCACCCTTCCGGCGACGACGGTGCAGGGAAAGGGCTGCGGGATGAAGAAGCTGTTCATGTCGTGGTGTGTGGCGGTACTGGCGATGACGACCCTGTGCGTGGCGGAGGACGAGGCCGCCCCGCGCGATCCGGCCGTCGTCAAGGCCGAGCTCGAAGCCGCCAAGCAGGAGATGAAGGAACTCGGCAAGGCCTACGGCCAGGCGCGCGGCGACGCCATGAAGACCGACGGGGCGAAGGCCCTCTTCGAAAAGGTCAAGACCGCCGGCGCCACCCTCGAGGCCATGATCCACCAGAAGCTCCAGGCCCTCGGCGGCGAGGCCGCGGCCGCCGTGGCCGCCGTCAAGGACTTCGAGGAACAGATCAAGCAGCAGAAAGAGAAGTATCACGAAGCCAGGAAGAACGAAGGCGACGTTGCCGGCGCCAAGGCCAGACTGAACGAACTCACCAAGGGGTGGAACGACGCCCGGCGCGCCCTCGGCCAGGCGAAGAAGCAGGTCGCCGACGACCCCGAGGTCAAGGCCCTCCACGACGCCTACAACGAGGCCCGCAAGACTGCCGAAGCCAGTCTCGAGGAAGCCATGAAGGCCGCCGGCGGCGAAACCGCCGCCCTCCTCGAACGCAAGGCCGCCCTCCACGACAAGATGAAAGCGCTCCACCACGAACTCCGCGCCGCCCAGAAAACGGGCGAAAAGAAGGAGAAGCCGAACAAGGACAAGGCGGAGTAGGCAGACCGCAGACCGCAGGTTGTCAGGTTGTCAGACGATGAGACCGCAGACGATTGGCCTGCGGCCTGCAGACGATTGGACTACCGGACAGTTGGACAGTTGGACAGTTGGACAGTTGGACAGTTGGGCCGCTGGACCGTCAGGCTGGCCGACTGGCCAACGGTCAGGCTGTCCGGCTTGTCGAGGCAGCGGCCCCCGGCAGACCACTCGGCCGGACGGACGGTCGAGGCCCCGGATCCGAGCCGCCGGCACCGGCAGACCGACCGGTTTTCTGCCACCCCAACACCGCGCCCCGGCCCACCCGGCCGGGGCGTTTTCTGTTACCGGATACCCATTAAGGGTACCGTTTTTCGCTCGCTTTGACAGCCGTAGACGGCTGTGGCGCGCCCGTGGGACGGGGTGGCGCCGGGGTGCGGTCGGGGTTTTGCGCCCGTCGGCACGCCTTCACAGCAACGCTATTGTTTCGATTTGTTGTCCGCGTCCGCCGGCGCACCCACCGGTCCGTCATCCAGGAAGAGCCCGATCCCCTGCGGGTCCTTCCCGCCGGCCACCTCCTCCCACGCGACGGCGGAGACGTCTGCCAACCCGTTGCCGTGGTTGCGCTTGCGGTTCTTCAGGTACGTATCGTCCCCGCCGCCGACGTCGAAGAAGAACGCGAAGTTCCCCCCCACCCCCGGGTACGCGTCCTGGATCGCCGCCGCTGTCCCAAGTTCTTTCCGCTCATAGACATCCGACCCGCCGTAGTGGTAGCTCACCGCAAACGCCTTCGCCCCCGCCCACCCCGTATGCCCGCGAAACTTCGTCCCATGCAGGTTTACCAGCGCATCGTCGCCGCCAAGGTCGAGCAGATACCCCGACGCGACGTCCCAGGCAGAGCCGCCGCCGAGCATGGAACCGCTGTAGCGGTCGCGGCCGGTGCGGTCGAGGAGGACGCCGACGCCGCGGTGGCAGCCGTTGCCGAGGGCGTGGTTGCC